>CAZIVV010000121.1:0-1723 GCA_964542775.1 uncultured Desulfomonile sp. | reverse complement strand
TATCAACTTTCTACCCTGGTCCACGACCATGTTTACAAACCGTTTCTGTTTGCCCTTTAATGGATTGTTCCTCATTCCTCTTCGCTTTGGGCGGTCAAACAGGATCTTCTTTCGTTAAAAGAGAATAAGCAAAACTCGGAGTAGATCATGGTTGCCTCTAACTCATTCAATAGCCAGATCCCAGTTGTAAAGCGCTATTTGGCCATCATGTCAGTGGTCTGGACGTGCACGGTGTGCGCCTCTTTTGTATGGAGCTGGTTCGAAGTGGACGCCAAAACGGTGGAAGCGGCTCGGATTCAGGCCCGAAGTTCATTTGAGAAAGACGTTATTTATCGTAGATGGAATGCGGGAATGGGTGGGGTGTACGTGCCGGTCACCGACAAAACAAGCCCTAATCCCTATCTTAAAGCGCCTCAAAGGGACATCCTGACAACGTTGGGACAAAATCTGACACTTATCAACCCGGCTTTCATGACCCGTCTTGTCCATGAAATTCAGGAAGGGCAATCGGGGACCAAGGGGCACATCACCAGCCTGGACCCCATCAGGTCGGAAAACAAGGCGGATGAATGGGAGACCAGGGCGCTGAAGTCTTTTGAACATGGGCAGCAGGAAGCTTCATCTGTGGAGAATATCAGGGGAGTGTCATACATGAGGCTGATGCGCCCACTTGTCACTGAGGAAGGTTGCCTGAAATGCCATGCGGAGCAGGGATACAAAGTCGGTGACATCAGGGGAGGAATAAGTGTGGCTGTTCCGATGTCACCACTTGTGCAGGCCGCCAGTGGTGAGTTTTACGCTCTGTCCATAGGTCACGGAGTGTTATGGTTGCTGGGTTTGGCCGGATTGTTTGTCGGGGGCAAGAGACTACAGAAGGGGATAGAGGGGCAGGAAACGGCGGAGAAGGCATTGATCAGGAGTCACAGTGAACTGGTGGAAGCCAACACCATGATTATGGACAGCATTTATTATGCCCAGAATATACAGTCCGCCATATTGCCGTCCGATGATAAGGTGCGAGATCTTCTGGATGACTATTTCATTATCTGGCAGCCACGCGACATTATAGGCGGCGATTTGTATTGGCTTGACGGAAGGGATGACAAGATAGTCTTGGCTGTCATGGATTGTACCGGCCACGGCGTGCCCGGGGCGATTATGACCATGATAGCGGGCGCCTCGCTGAACAGGGCAGTTCACGAGATAGGTTATGCGGACCCGGGCGCGTTGTTGGGACGCATGAACGTGCTGGTCAGAAACACCTTGAAGCTGCGGGATGAAGGTAGGCTTTTCGACGATGGTTTGGACATGGGAATCTGTCTACTGGACAAACAATCCCGCAAGGCAATTTTTGCCGGAGCGCGAATATCATTATTCATGTTATTGGATCAAAAGATAACTCGGGTCAAGGGTGACACTGAAAGCCTGGGTTACAAGTCTTCAAATCCGGATCACGTCTTTCAGAATCATCATTTTGACTTTCCTGACGGCGCATCTCTGTACATGACCACCGATGGACTGATAGAACAAATCGGCGGAGATAAACGTCTGCCGTTTGGAAGAGCCGGATTCACAAAGTTTATTCTCGAGAATGGCGAAATACCTATGATTGAGCAGCGGGATCGCTTGCTCGACGTGTTTGTTCATTACAGGAGCGGCGAAGAACAACGTGATGACGTCACCGTTTTGGGGGTAAGGATCTAGCAAAGGAGGCGAGGTGAAG
>CAZIVV010000120.1:0-14179 GCA_964542775.1 uncultured Desulfomonile sp. | reverse complement strand
GTGGTTGAAGGAGAGGAACGCGACCGGCTGGTTACAATACAGTTTCAGTTTGAAGGTATCATTAATGAACTCAATGATATCTCCGGAAAAAAGACCTGAGACAATGAATTGAGAAGAAATAGCCCGGACTCCAGAGTGACCGTACTCGATAACAGGCTGAAGTAACTGTCGATGGCCGCTCGAGCTTTACGAAGCAGGTACGATTTCTTGCACTGCTTGGATACAAATCCCTTGACGTAGGGCGCAACCTCCTTACTCAGGGCATCCTCTGGCGAATATCTGCTGACAACCAGTGCCTTTATTGAAGGGATTATGTTCAGCTGCTCCGCCAGACATTCCTTGCCGCCCATGACAGGCATGAGAAGATCCAGGATGACGAGGGCTATTTCGGTTTGGCGTTCCCTGTAAATGTCTATAGCTTCTAGTCCGTCCGACGCAACTATGACTTTGTATCCAGCGTCAGTAAAAAATGTTTTCTCCAGTTCTGCGATGAATGAAACATCCTCAACCAGCAGTATTGTCTCTGCGCCCTGAATATTAAGGTCTGAGCTTGCCGAGCCTGATAGTTCATGGGGAATCTTTACTTCAGGGAAGTAAATCCTGAATTCGGTTCCTTTACCCATGGCGCTGGAACATTCGATGAAACCACCCTGCTGCTGCACGGTTCCCCTCACTATTGACAATCCGAGTCCAGTTCCCTTTGCAGTCCCGCGTGGTTTTGTAGAGAAGA
This sequence comes from uncultured Desulfomonile sp., assembly GCA_964542775.1. GTDB lineage: Bacteria > Desulfobacterota > Desulfomonilia > Desulfomonilales > Desulfomonilaceae > CAITZA01. The sequence goes on along the minus strand of CAZIVV010000120.1, from coordinate 13,449 downwards.
ACGGGTCAAATATTTGTCTGAGCGTCTCCTCATCCATTCCCTTGCCTGAGTCGGAGATCACAAGCAAAACATAATCTCCAGGTTTGGCGTCAAGGACGGTCTTGCAGAATTCCTTATCGAGACAGATTCTTCTAGTGGATATCTTGAGCTGTCCACCATCTGGCATGGCCTCGGACGAATTACTTATAATGTTCATGATCAATTGACTGATTTGTTCGGGGTCCAGCATGATTGTTGTTGAATCCTCAGTCAAATCAACCTCGACACGAACATTGTCCGGAAGTTTTTCTCTGAAGGAATGGATTAAGAGTCGGATTTTTTCATTGAGTTCAATCGCCTTTGGGAAGGTCTGGGACTGTTGTCCGGTGGCAAGTAGCTTTCTTATGAGATCCGCGCCTTGTGTTGCGGTATCAAGGATATTCATCACGCTGGCGTGTTCTTTGGAAGCTTTGCGAACTCTGTCCAACAGAATCTCGCTGAAACCTATTATTATTTGTAGCATGTTGTTGAAATCATGGGCTAAACCGCCCACCAACGTTCCAACGGAAGCCAGCTTCCTTGATTCGATGAGCTGGTTCTGCAAAGTCTGCCTCTCGCATTCGGATGTTTTGCGCTCTGTTATATCACGGCTTACTCCATTGGCCTCAATCCTGCCGGTTGTATTGTTGAGTCTGTAACGTAGATTAGCCTCGGTCCAGACGCTGTGGCCGTCCTTGTGAATGTGTTCGAGTTCATCACTGAATGCATCTGTTTCCCCACGCCTGAATTGATCTATCCTGGGAGGAACCACAGACCAGAGGTAATGCGATGACTCAGGTGACAAGGTTTTTTCAAATCCGTGTTCCCTGATTTCATCAACAGAGTAACCAAGCATTCGCTCCACTGATGGGCTCACGTAGAGAAATCTGTTAGCTTCAACATCAACGGTCCAAATAAAGTCTATGGCTTTGTCTGCCAGCAGTCGATATTGTTGCTCACTCTGCCTCAGAGATTCCTCTGTCTGTTTCTGGGCGATCAGGGATTCCTGCAGGCGAACGACAGTCTGCTTAAGCAGGCTCTCAACATCGAGCAATTCATTTTCGACCCGCTCATTGTTGAGCATGATGAAGGCCAGATTCTCTCCTATATGGCAAGTTATGATGACGAAGAAGGAAAATAGTTGAACATCGGAATTCATCATCACATGAAAATCCGGAGAATAGAGTGACCATATGCCTCGGTATAGAACCACTGCTCCGGCTATCACCATAATGGTTCCGATGGTCCAGTAGGGAGCTGATGCGCGTCCAGCGGATTGTGAGGCCACGAGATAGGCCATTTTAAAACGGGTAAGTAGCACAGCGGCTCCTACCATCATACTATAGGCTGATGAAGGAAAGCTGAGTAAATAAACAGTCAACAGGGTGACAGTGAAGAGGCTCAAACCAACATAAGAGACCGTGGTCATTGGCCGAAGACCCAGAAAATGGCGTAGCCCCACCAGTTGGAGCAGGCAGCCAGCAGCAAAACTTCCGTTGCCTCCTATTATGGAAACTGGATCAGGAATGAATCCACGCAGCCCTATCAGTGCGTATCCAGCTGCCTGAGCAGCCACTCCAAGTGTCCACGTATCAAATCCCCCATAAGTCTTCCTTGTCGTTCGAAACAACACAAGGAAGAAAGTTAGAAAACTGGCTATGAAAGCCGATATGAAAAAGTGCATCCGCATCGATGATTCCGTTGGCTCAGGTTCAATAAACAACAACAGCGAAAGGAAAAGGCCACGCTGTTGTTCAATGCCCCATATTTACAAACTTTTTAGAGACGGTGTCATCACTGCTGCGTCGAACCCGAGGGCTGCGCATAATTAAGGTTGCTACCCCCTAATTGAAGCATCAGTGCAAAACATGACTTGGTAAGTCGGTAAATGCGATCAAAAAAAGATGACTCGCCCGGTGATTACCCCATGTAATTTAAAGTCAATGCGCCTGATGACAGAAAGGATCATGCATTCACGTGATCCCACAATTAACTTTCCGCAATTGTCTGAAGTTCTTCTCTTATTTCCCTGAGTTTGTCAATATCATCTTGAGATATCGCTTTTGTGCTGTCTGCGAGATATTTTTTGATTCGATCGAATTCATTTTCCAGTGATGCGGTAAGTTCCAAACGTTCTTTCTCAATGTCACCAGTTTCAGGGCCTGGCAGAATTTCGGAGACCTTCTTCCCATGTTCGAGAATGAGGGCTTCTCTCATTCTTGGCGCATAAACTTCGAAGCCAAACTGTTTTCTTATTCTGTTTGAAAAAGAGTCGATGGACACAGGTTCACCGTGAATAACAAAAACTTTTGGAGCCGGTTTCGTATTGAAATGACTGATCCAGTTTAGCAGGTCGGCTTGATCGGCGTGGGCTGAGAAACCCCCGATCGTGAATACTCGCGCTCTTACAGCGACTTTCTCCCCAAAAATTCTGACTGATTTGGCGCCTTCAACTATTTGGCGACCGGTAGTGCCTTCTCCCTGAAACCCGACTATGACAAGGCTGGCTCCTGGACGCCAAAGGTTGTGTTTCAGGTGATGTTTTATCCTTCCAGCCGTACACATCCCGTTTGCCGATATTATTATGGCAGATCCCTTGTATTCGTTTATTTTCATGGATTCTGGCGCGGTCAAAGTCATTCTCAGGTTTGGGATGTCAAATGGATCAAGCCCTCTCTCAACGAGGCTTTGGGTGTCCTCATCGAGTTCTGTCCTGTATTTGCGGAATATCTGGGTGGCCCTGATTGCCAGAGGGCTATCAAGAAATATGGGAATCTGTGGAATTTCTCCTGATCTGGAGAATTCCCCAAGCAGGTAAAGAATCTCCTGGGTTCGTTCAAGGGCGAAAGCCGGTATGATTACTTTTTCCCTGTTGGAAATCGCATATTTGATAGCCTCAAGAAATTCAGCCTTGCTCGCCTCAAAGTTTCGGTGAAGCCTATTTCCGTATGTTGATTCTATGAACAGATGGTCGGCTTCCTCAATCTTGAACGGGTCCTTTACTATTAACTGATCCTGTTTGCCCAAGTCGCCCGAAAAAACGATTTTTGTCTCCGTTGAACCATTTCTGATCCATAGCTCTACAGCGCTTGAGCCTAGAACATGTCCGGAATTTCTGAGCCGAATCCTGATTCCGGGTTCAATATCAAGCATCTGGTCCAGTTCCACGGGATACAGGAATTCGAGGCTCTTTTCTGCGTCAATCTTTGTATAAAGCGGTTGAGTCGGGTTCTTTGCCTGTCTCCTGTTCTTTCTCGTCTGCCACTCGGCTTCCATTTCCTGGACATGAGCGGAATCCAGTAACATCACCCTGCACAGGTCGGCTGTGGGATGAGACGCTATGATACGTCCATTAAAGCCGTCCTTCACCAGTTTTGGTATCCTTCCGCTGTGGTCAATATGGGCGTGCGTCAGGATCAGATTGTTGATTACCTTTGGATTATATCCCCAGTCAGCCAGATTGTGACGTTCAATTTCCTTGCTGCCCTGAAACAGTCCACAGTCGATGAGAAATTTCGCGCCAGAGGAAGTTTCAACAAGATAATTCGAGCCGGTTACAGATCGTGCGGCGCCAAAACAAGTTACCTTGATCATAAGTTTTCCCCTTTAAGATCGGGTTGGACACAGGTTGATCACATGAAGAACCTTATCAAATGTTTACAGGTCTACAAACCTCTGTAGGTAAGCCTTACCTTGAGGGGGATATCCCCGGCCAGATTCAAGGCGATCTCCTCAACCTTCTTCCTGTGCTTGGGATCTCTGACGACCCCTTTAAGAACGAGATCCTTGCCTTCTATGACGACTTCCAGCATGTTCACAAATAGCAACGGGTAGGTTAGGATTCCTGCCTCAATCCTGGCGGCGGCCGTCCTGGTTTTTATGGAGGCTACCGCCTCTTCAGTCCTGGCTTCCCTCCGTTTTTCGAGTTTTTCGCAAATGGAATCTACCGCATCCGGGATGGATGTTTTTCCTGTATCAAAGACGGCATCGTAGTCCTGAGGTGAATTCCAGTCAGCCCCAAACATGGCCTTCAAAAAATGTCCCCTGTCTTTGTCCGTTTTTTGAGCCAGCCACAGGGCAGTGTCATAATCCACCGACTCTCGAATCATTATCCTATCCAGGCGTGAGTCCAACGGCGCCACAACACGTATCCTGAAAGCATAAGGAACGTCTGCGAGAATAATATTTCCGGCCCTTCCCATTATTACTGCGTTATCATTTAGAGCGTGGGTCAGGATTATACTGCGTAAAAGCGCCCCAAATCCTCGGAAAGACCAATCAAAACGCTCCCACAGGGTAGGAGCGTGCTCATCCAGACCTTTGGCCCACTGTTCCCATTGATTGCCGTGGAAGCTAACTTCCTGTAGTATCTGCTCTTTATCTATATATTCGTAATTCAGTTTTTCAGCCACACCGTGACCGATTTCCCTACCACCACTCCCAAATTCCCTTGACACCGTTAAAATCGACATGTCGCCTCACATAATGTCCTGCATTAAGAGTTATTTGTGTTTAGCCGATTGGCCCTCTTGATGATCAATTTTATCCATAATTTCCCTATTACTATTACCAGAACGGCGAACAAGAATTCTATCAGGTATTGGGCGTATGGACTCAATGCGAGCATGGGCTCCAAAAACGGATCCGTGAGAATCATCTCAGCTCCGACTTTCCCCAGGATGGCCGCCGCAACATAAATTATATACGGATACCTGTCCATTAGCATCGATAAAAGGCTACTGGTGAAAACAATCAGAGGAATACTCAAGCCAAGCCCGAACAGCAACAGGAAAACACTACCTCCTGAAGCGCCTCCAACTGCAAGCATGTTGTCCACAGACATGGTTATGTCTGCAATGACGATTATTTTTATCGCCTGTCCTATTGTGGAAGCCTTCTTTTCGGATGTCTCATCAGGAACACCTTCTATGAAAAGCTTGACTGCAATCCAGAGAATCAGAGCGCCGCCAACCAGTTTCAGAAAACTGATCTGCAGCAACTGTGATACAAAAAAAGTTACAGCAACCCGCAACAGCACAGCGGCCGCTGATCCGAGAATTATACCCTTGCGGCGCTGTTCCCGTGGCAGGGATCGGACGGCCATGGCTATTATTACGGCGTTGTCGCCAGCAAGAATCAAATCTATCACTATGATGCTTAGCAAACGGCCTAAAAAATCAAGGTCGATTGCAAGACCACCTATAGAAGCAAGTTCCATCAGTTAGCCTCTCCAATAGTCTGGTAATCAAGGTGCAATTTCATAAAGTGATTCCGGTCACCATATACATCAGTTGTTCAACATGCATCAAAAGTTGAAAATGTTGAGCTATAACGCGTTGTGGCCTTGGATCGCCCTTATTCCAGCAATGAACATTAACTTTCGGTGAACAATTGTTTTGGTTCTTGAACGGGGGGTATCCAGAGTGTAAAAACACTCTGGATAAAATGCTAATTCTATTTCTTGGAAGCTGCAGCTCGTTTGGAGGCCTTCAGAGGGTTGATCTTCTGTTGTTCTTCGACAGGTTTTTTCTCGAGGTGGGTCGCAAAATTGCAGGATCCACGGGACCACTTGGCCGATGGGTTAGGGGCTACTGTGCAGAAAACGCCTTCTTCAAGTGTGACCGTACGTGAGCAACCCTCACACTTATCAATTATCGGCAGGCATCGACCACCGTTAAAATTACATCCTTTGCTGGTCATGAATCCGCATTCTGACCCTTTCCTGACCGTCGAACATTGCATCGTTTATTCCTCCAGCGTTTTAGCGCTTAATATGTAAGGTTAACATAAACTCTCATAATAATGGATTATTTTTTTATAGTCAACCCACAACTGGGTTGGTTTCAAAAAATGTCAAAAAATATTTTTGAGGCCGTCCTTTTCCACGGATCAAACGGCCGCCAGTCATAGATCCATGTCCCTTATTTTTGCGGAATAGGCCATTGCTAGCAGTATGGAATTGAATTTGGTCTGTGCGGTATCTCCCCGCGAAGTCAGGACAATGGGACTGGTTCCCGGGCCTGCGGTTATGATTCCTCCGATTTCAATGACCAGCCCGAGGCTACCCATTGTTTTGGACAGCATCTTGTACAGGACGTTTGCTGTATTGATTTCGGTCGCTACAAGGCAATTGGCGTTCCCCATTATTTTGCCCTGATAATGCTTTTCCGCTGCAACCTCGGGGACTGTGGCCAAGTCGAATGACAGAGGACCTTCTATGACTAAAGGTCCGTATTTGTCCTCCAGATTCCTGGACGCTTCTTCTGCCTCTGCAGCAAGCAGTGTCGCCGGTATTGCTGAAGTTTCCTTTTCTACAGCGGTTATTATGGCAAGTCGCAGTGGAGCTGTTTTGCTGACCACCCGTCGAACGACATCGAGCTGATTTTCTATTGCTTTGAGTAGAGTAGCGGCTTTTGTAAATGCAGGGTTGACCGCTGGATCTGAAAGCGCAAAAAACCTGTTGTCAGGGAATACAATCAGTCCCGACCAGGAAGCGGTTTTCCTCTCGGCCTGCTTGCCGGCAATTTCTTCATCTGTCTTATAGATTGACAGAGCCACCTTTAACAGGTGAGATGTGTCAACGCTGCCCTTCATAACGATGTAATCACGGTTAGTATTCAGGAAATTGTGGAATTCCTGGGCCATGGAGTCCTGTTTTTGAGCTACGTCAGTAGCTAACGGGTCTATTGCAATGATCTGGACATTTTCATCAGTTGAAGGAGATAGTTGGACTTTGGATCTCTGGATGCCTTCAATAATTTCTGAAGGTTCTCCTATCAGTGATACCTGATTTACAAGTCCGTATTCCCGGGCCTCGGCCACTGCCTGAAGCGCTTCCTCGTTCTCCGCTCCCACAAGCACAAGTTTAGCCGGTTTAAGAGCTTTTGTCTGGATTGCCATGGTCACGTCATCGAGCAGCCTGGAGAAGGAGAAAGTCTCGGATGAAGAACTGGTCGTCCCGAGAACTTGCAACGCCTGTTCCATACTCCGGCCTTCAATTCCAAAGTTAAGCCTGGACTCGCCTTTGGCCGGGTTAACATACATTTCGAACAGATGATTGGCTATCAGGTACTCGTGTTCGAGTGAGTCAAGGCACAACATGGGTGTGAAAGGATTGTCCACCCTGTCGCGAATCTTGTAGAAAAGCTTCTGAAAGTACCTGTCTGAAGCCTGCATGCTGGTGATTACAATGTAATGGGGTCTTTCGGATTCTTCCCCTGCCGAGCACATTTCGAGCGCCATGGCCGTGCTCCTCGCATAGGAATCCACTACATGCATGAGGGAATGTGAGAGAGTCGGAGATATTTTGCCTGATTCAATAATCATCAACAACTCGCATATTTCCATCACCCCGGTCCCGATCTCTCGTGAAGCGAGCCTGAAATTGGAAGGAATGGTAAAACCTTCTTTTTCGAGCTTCTGGACAATCTTGTCAAAATCAAAATTGATGAGGATCCGGTTGGCGTCCTGAGCTATTATTTCCCTGATTATCCTGTGTCCACTCTTGCGGATGACGGATGCAAAGAGTTCGTCGAGGGTTAGAAGCAGTAGGTTCAGATCCTTCTGTTTTACTTTTTTGATCTGAGATATCAATGCTGCAATGGCTTTTAGCGGCGTAACCTTCACATAGCCCTTAAGGCTTTGTCTTAACTCATTTGAATCAGGTCTGAATAATATATTCTGACCGTACGAGGCCAGTGTTGAGAATGACAGAGGACTGCAGACAGACGCATTGATAGCGCCTTTGTCTCTTTGCTTGCGCAATATTGCGCAAAGCTCCCAGGCCACCAGGGCTCCCCTGTTCAGGGAACTGTTGTGTAACCTTTTCCATGATTCGTCACGGACCTTCTCTGTCAGGACGTATATTCCATCAGGTAGAGTTCCCAGATCTCCACCACCACACACGATGTCAGTCACTTCAGTCAGCTTTATTCCATTCCTTAGCATGATGTTAACTATTTGAAGCGCCAGACCCTCTGGCGAGGAGCCATGTGTAAGGAAGTCTATTTCCGCTCTAAAGAGCGCCTCAAGGCCCCTCACTGCAACAACATAGGTGGAATATCTCTTGGAAATAATTGCCACGGTGATCGTGTTCCTGAGCTTCCTGATTATCTTGCGTACATCTCTCTCATTGAGCTCTATGGCCTTCCGGCTGGCGATGTTGAGAAGAATATGCCTGATTATAAGGTTTTCTCTGCCTGGAGTGGCCGCTCGATGAAGAAAACGTATGTAAAGGGACAGTAGGTCACCGTAAACAGAGGCGACGGGCCTGAAATTCTTGACGGCTTCAAGCCCTTCCATGATACGGCCAAGGAATTCGCTCATCCGACAACAGGCATCGGAATCCTTCTGCACCTGTTCTGTGGCAAGGATCTCGTTTACTACCTGTGACTTGATTATCCCGCAGAGAGATTCAAGTTCATCATCAATGGCGCCTGATGATTCGGCAATCTGCTGGATCTTCCGGGTTGACGAAAACCCGGGTATGCAGGAATCACTGGATGTAAAAAATGTGGAATCAAAAAATCCGGTGTTTACAAGAATTTCCTCGAACTTGCTGATATCGTGAGTTGTTTGGGATGATTCATTGGGCATTTAGAGATTTGCTCCACATTCAAAATTTAGCTACCATTAATTTTTCAACCGATGTAATCTATCAAGGGTTTAGGATTGATGCAAACCTGAATTCATTTTCTAACAATGTTGCCCCCGTGTTTGATGTTTGTAAAGAGGCTTGCAGATCATTATTCAGTAGCGCCTGGGCTCTCAGGAAAAGTCATCCGCTGAAAAACCACTGGTTGTTCGTTCATTATATCAAACTTGATGTGTTAGTAAGTATATTCATCGCTGAAACAGAAACAATTTGCAGAATTGGAGGTTTTCCATGAAAAAGAGCGTCCTGATTTCTATTTTGGTGGGCTTTATAGCATTATGTCTGCTGTCTCCGACGGCGGTTCCGGCTGCGGGAGAAATCAAGGTAGGTATCATAGACACATATAGTGGGCCTCCCAGTTCTTATGCGCTTGACGTCCTGGACGGATTCAAAATGGCGGCTGAGAAAATAAACGCCAGTGGCGGCATTCTTGGAAAGAAACTTACCTACGTTACCCGCGACGACAAGTTCAAAGTTGACCTCGGCCTCACTGCAGCCAAAGAACTGATCATGAGAGAAAATGTGAATCTTCTGGTGGGGACGATAAACAGCGCTGTTTCACTAGCAGTTTCTGATCTTGCAAAGAAAGAGAAGATACCGTTCATAGTGACTTATGGAAAGAGCGCTAACATAACCGCGTCCAAAGGGCATAAGTTTGTATTTTCAATGAATGACAATACAGAGATGGTGGGGAAAGCTGCCGCGATTGGTTTGAGCAAGCGTCCTTTCAAGAAGTACTGGATAGCTGGAGACGACTACGAGTACGGACACGCAGTGGCCGAGGGCGTGTGGAACCATTTGAAAAAACTCAAACCGGATGTTGAGTTGTTGGGGCAATCATGGTGGAAGGTCGGTGAACCCGATTTTACTCCATACATAACGTCCATGCTGTCAGCCAAACCTGATGCGGTCATAGTGGCTACCGGTGGAGCCGGCTGTATCCCATTTCTCAAGGCCGCAAAAAACACTGGCTTCAATGAAAAAGTCCCCATTTTCATGCATACAGCGACTGAGTTGTCTACATTGAGACCTCTGGGACTTGACGCCCCGGAAGGTGTTATAGGAACATCGAACTATTATTTCTATTTTCCGGAAACACCTGAAAATAAGGCATTTGTCGATGAATTCAGAAAAGCTTACGATCGATATCCCTCGTTTGGCAGTCTGATTGGATGGTTCACTGCCAATTTCATAGCCAAAGCTTATGAGAAATCAGGAAAGGTTGATCCTGAGAAATTTGCGGAAGCCCTTTCAGGTTTGACAATCAAAACACCTATTGGAGAGTTGACAGTAGGCCAACTGGACAATCAGCTGATGCTGCCGATGTTCATGGGAGTCACCAAAAAGGTGGCTGGCTACGACTTTCTGATAGCGTCCGAAATCATGACCATACCGGCCAAGGATCTGGTTACTACAGCGGAAGAACTTAAGAAAGCAAGAGAGCAGAAATAACGGGGAATTAAAAAAGAGATCCAGATTTCATGGACTGGTCATCAATAACATTTAGCGGAGTGGCTCAGCAGTTTCTTGTTGGATTGAGCCGTTCGACCATTCTGTTCATAGTATCGTCAGGGCTGAGTCTTGTCCTGGGTGTTCTCAGGATTCCCAATCTGGCTCACGGCTCGCTCTACATGCTGGGGGCTTTCCTGTGTTACTCGATAGCGTCGGTTTTCGGCGCCGGGTCAACCGGATTCTGGGTTGGTTTGGCCCTGGCGCCTTTCTGTGTCGCTTTCATAAGCCTCATAGCAGAGAGAACCCTGTTCAGCAGACTTTACGACAGGGAACACCTGATGCTCCTGCTGTTTACCTTTGCGCTGACGCTCCTGTGCCGCGACGCAGTCAAACTGATTTGGGGATCTGATTACCGATCTCTGGCGCCTCCGGAATTCCTGAAAGGGTCAATGTCGGTTTTTGGGATGCTGTTGCCAAAGTATAACATGTTTCTACTGAGTCTTGGGCCGTTGGTGGCTGTTGGTCTCTGGTTTTTGACTCAAAAGACAAAGATCGGAAAAATAGCTCGAGCAGCCGCTGTTGACAGGGACATGGTGGGGGCTGTCGGGATAAATGTTAGCTGGATTTTTGCGTCTGTTTTTGTGATAGGCTGTTTTCTTGCGGGCCTGGGTGGGGCTCTGGTGGCGCCTACCCAGAATATCAATCAGGGTATGGACCATACTCTGATCATGGAAGCCTTCCTCATCGTCATCATAGGAGGGCTCGGCAATGTGTGGGGCGCTCTTCTTGGGGCTCTGATATTTGGACTCACCGATTCCATGGGCATTCTGATCTGGCCACAGTTCTCGATTGTGTTTCCCTACGCTGTAGTAGTCATAGTTCTTATATTCAGGCCAACCGGACTCTTGAAATCGACGTGGTAGAGAGGGCTGATGGGCGCACCGAAGAATAACTCTATATACCTGAACTTATTTCCCGCATTAATTGCAGTCGTAGCGTTGTCCGTGGCTCCGGCCTTCCTGCCCAGGTTTTTCGTTTATCTGCTGTCCCTTGTTCTGCTGACGGGTTTGTTGGCGACCAGCCTCAATCTGGTCCTCGGTTTCGGGGGAATGTACCAGTTTAATCACGCTGTCTTTTACGGTTTGGGGGCTTATGGCCTTTCCCTGATGCTCATCAAATCGTCCTGGCCTCCGATAGTCGGATATCTGGCAGGTCCGCTTCTTTCCGCAGCGCTGGCCCTGGTAATGGGTATAATTTGTGTCAGGCTCTCAAAACTCTATTTCGGTATGCTGCAGCTATCTCTGGGTTCTCTTGTGTGGATTGTCATTTACAGATGGTATTCTTTCACTGGTGGGGACGACGGCTTGCATGGTGTGCCTGTCCCATCACTGCTAAGCTCAGTAGATGGATCATATTACCTGACGCTGATAGTAACATGCGTATGCATGATAATACTGTATTTTATAGTGAACTCACCCTTTGGGAGAATCCTGCAGGCCATAAGGGATAATCCGGAGAGAAGCGCCACTGTCGGTATTCAGGTGCGGCTGCATCAACTAGTGGCTCTCGTCATTGCAGGCTTTTTTGCCGGTGTAGCGGGAACCCTGTTTGTCACGGTAGAAGGTTCGGCCTTTCCTGATCTCCTGGCCTGGACCCTATCTCTGGAGCTGATAATAATGTGCCTGCTCGGGGGGTGGTTTACCTTTCTCGGCCCGATGCTCGGGGCTGGAATTATTGTCTGCCTCAGAGCGCTTGTCGGAGGCTACACTGAATTCTGGACGCTTGTGCTGGCAATCATCCTCATGTTGCTCATTTACTTCCTGCCGGAGGGAGCGCTTGGTCTTTTTCAGAGGTTGGTCCGGCGAAAAACGGAATCATTGGCTGAGGGTGAGTGAATGCTTGTTGTAAAAGACATTCAGAAATCCTTCGATCACTTCATGGCGGTTAATAGAGCTAACCTGGAAGTTCGGCAGGGTGAAATAGTAGCTGTCATTGGCCCTAACGGAGCAGGCAAAAGCACCCTGTTCAAGATTATTTCCGGTAGCCTGAAGCCTGACAGAGGAAAAATTCTCTTTCAGGACAAAGACATAACCTCCATGGCTCCACATCAGATTTGCAGGCAGGGTCTGAGTCTTTCCTATCAGATTGTCAATATTTTCAACAGGCAAACGGTCTTCGAGAATGTACAGGTTTCAGTGTTGAGTCGCCTGCGCAAATCCTTTGATCTTTTTACTCCGTCAAGAAATGTCGCTGTGCATGAGACGGAACAGATCCTCCGGAGTGTCGGGCTTCTCGGAGTCAGGGACAGGATTTGCGGTTCACTCTCTCACGGTGAGCAGAAGGTGCTTGAGATTGCCATAGCTCTGGGTTCCAATCCAAGATTACTGATTCTGGATGAGCCTACGGCTGGGATGTCGCCAGAGGAAACGGCCTCTACAATAGGACTGCTCGAGAAACTCAATAAAGATGGTCTGACCATACTTTTTTGTGAGCATGACATAGAGCTGGTCTTTTCTTTTTCAAACAGGATCATGGTCATGCAGCAGGGCATAACGATCGTTCAGGGCCCGCCTGATGAAGTCCGGCAGAATCGTGAAGTCCGTGAAGCTTATCTGGGTGGATAATCCTCATGCTTGAACTGGATAATATTCATACTTTTTATGGGTTGAGCCACATCCTCTTCGGCGTTTCATTAAATGTTTCAAGGGGAGAAATAGTTTGCCTGCTTGGTCGAAACGGGGCCGGCAAGAGCACCACTATGAAAAGTGTGATAGGTTTGAATCCTCCCAAACATGGGGCCATAAAATTCAAGGGCGTGGATCTAAAGGGACTCAAGCCATTCCAGATCGCCCGAATGGGGGTTGGGTTCGTACCCGATGACAGGAGGGTATTCTTCGATCTGACTGTCGATGAAAATCTTGAGATTTCTGAAGCGCCCAAACGTGAAGGAAGCTCATGGGATCGCCGCCGGGTTTATGACTTCTTCAAGCCATTAGGTCACATACGCGACAGGAAGGCCGGTTTTCTCAGTGGTGGAGAACAGCAAATGCTCACTATCGCCAGAGCGCTCGTCACAAACCCGGAATTACTGCTCCTCGACGAACCAACCGAAGGACTGGCCCCTATAATCGTAGGCATGCTTGAAGACCACATACTCGAGTTAAAGAGGGAAGGGCTCACCATACTCCTCGCAGAGCAGAACCAGCGCTCGGCATTGAGACTGAGTGACAGGGGCTACATACTCGATAATGGTGTTATCAAATACTCGGGTACTATCGACGAATTACGTGAAAACGAAGAAGTTATGAAAAAATATCTGCTGGTCT
>CAZIVV010000119.1:0-3204 GCA_964542775.1 uncultured Desulfomonile sp. | reverse complement strand
AAAGTCAACCAAAACTTCCGGGTGGTCTTTCCTCAACCGACGCAGGGTGTATTCGATGGATTTGCCTTGGGTAGCCCTACTGTCTGTTTGGTAATTCATTATATTATCATGATTTACCACTTCCTTTTTCTGATACTGGTTGTTCCCGCCGGGTTCAGGATTCCCCGGCTTCCTGGTTGTTTCCTGGTCGATAGTGACATCGGCCGGGTTCATCATGGTCAACTCATTTATGCGCTAAACATCGTCTCATCCATCCGGACCATACCTAACCATTGCCGGATTCCAATCCTTGAAATTCGAGCCAAAAAGTGCCGACACTGTGCGCCAGTTTGGACATGTCTGTTGATGGGTGTGTATCGTCCGGCCGGTGTTGCCCATGTCTTGCCCAAAATGTCCCTGGTTTTCCGGATGTTCAATCCGACATGTTCACTGGTCGTATCATGTGCGCGTGTTCGCAGACAGATATCGCCTAAAACGGACTTTGAGCTATTTTAAGACATTTTATGGGTTTAGCTCTCTGACATCGTCAATGCGTAAAACTCCAACCACGGCCATCATAGGGGTGTTATCGTTGATGTGGTCCCATCCCGGATAGTTTCATGTGCAAGCCAAAAATGGTCAACTTGGTCAATGCTCATTTTCGATATGTCCCGGATGGTCAACAATAGACCATTGAAAATACTGAATATACAATGATTCAAGGTGGTTATTTTGTGGTTCCTAATCCGCAGGTCGCAGGTTCGATTCCTGCCGGGGGTACCACATGATTCAAATTTTGAGATCTTCAAAAGAATACAAAAAACTATCGACCGGTTCCATTGAGGCAACACCTCGTTTAGAAAAATGGTTCTTGAGTCTAGGGCAGCTCATCGAGCTGTTGGAAGGGGTTCAGAGCAATGATGATTTCGAGCTAAGACTCAGACACATTCCTTCTTTTTAGAATGGTAAACTCAACAGCTTTTCCAACCAGGTGTTCGCGACAAGGGCCTCCTCCACAGGTTTGCCAAAAAAATTGATGCATTTCAGCCAATTTTGTCCTATCCTATCTCCCAACCATTGATTCAATAATCAAGCATGGTAGAGAATTTGCCGCTACGTATCAGGGGCAGGGAATGTCAGAATTGCTGATTTCCAATGTCGCCTACTTGCGCTTCGCTCCCATCATTCTGACCTTTGCAAGCTAGGGAGGGCATCGATGAAGACCATTTTTCAGACATGTGTCCCACGAGACGAAGTCCTGAAAGGCCATCTCAAGGAAGAAATTTTCCGGGCCAGCTTAAACGAGATATACAGCAATCAGGCTGAGGACGTTTACCAGGACCCCAACATATTCTTCAGTCACACATACGTGACCGACGGCTTAAAAACCCTGGCCAATGAGGCGCTCGGTAGACTGACGGGCGTGACGCCTACGAGCAGCCCGGTGATTCGCCTTGAAACGTCATTCGGTGGTGGTAAGACCCACAATCTCATCGCCTTATATCATCTTGCTAGAGGCAACGTATCGCCCGCTCTGGTCAAAGGATGGCTTGAACCGAATCTCTTGCCTGCGACCCCAGTCAACATGGCCTGCATAGTCGGTTCCGACATGGACCCATCAAACGGCATGAAACACCACGATGTGACCACGTTCACTATATGGGGCGAGCTTGCCTACCAGCTTGGTGGCCTTGAAGCCTACGAGAAGGTCAAAAACAGCGACATTGATAAAATCAGCCCCGGCGAAACGACCATTAAAGAATTCATCGGCGATCAGCCAACGTTAATTCTGATTGACGAATTCGCCCGGTACCTTCGTGTAACCAGCGGGATAGAAGTTGGTGACCAGTATCTCGACAGGATGACATCCTCTTTCCTGATGGCGCTTCTGGGGGCCGTTAGCGGGCTCAAACAGGCGGTTGTCGTTTACACTTTAGCCGATTCCAAAGACGCTTTCGCTCAGGAAACTTCAATGTTTCTCGAATCCTTGCGAGAATCCTACAAAGTTTCCGCCCGTCAGGAGCGGATAATTACTCCAACCGATGAGCAGGAGATTGCTCCAATAGTAACCCGGCGGATGTTCAAAGAAATTGACGGATCTGCGGCTAAAGAGATTGCGGAAGCCTATCATGAGTTTTACTCTGACCTTTTCAAGAGCAAGGTTGATTTACCCACCAATGCTCTAAAGGCCGAATACTGCGATGAGATTGCTACTGACTACCCGTTTCATCCCGAGCTTTTAACTACCCTGAACCGCAAGACAGCGACCATACCGAATTTTCAGAAGACCCGCGGCGCTCTTCGCCTCCTGGCCCTTGTGATTCGTCGCCTTTGGCAGACTCAACCGAAAGATGTTTACCTGATCCATCCGTGGGCCCTTGATCTATCTGAGGATAACATTCTGAACGAACTGACGAGCCGACTGGAAAAAACACCGTTCCGACATGTGGCTGAAGCAGACATTGTTACTCCACTTGAAGGATCAAAATCCCACGCTCAGCTTGTTGATGAGCGATGGATTCTGGCTGGTATTCCTTCTTACGCCAATCGTGTAGCTATAACCATTTTTCTGAACAGTATTGTCAGTGGGACCGCTTCAGGAGTTGAATCGCCCAATTTATTGCTAGGCGTGATCCAGCCGGGTGACCAGCCGGAACTTGTTAAAAAGGCAATGGACCTTCTATACGACAACTGCTGGTATCTGGACTACGACGGGCAGAAATACAAGTTCAAGACAGAGCCATCAATAAACAAGATCATAGAAGATGAGAAGGCGCTTGTTGGTGTAACTTCCGCGAAAGGGGAACTTGACAATCGAATTCGGATCGTCTGGAAATCCGCCGTGTTCTCGGTTAAATATTTCCCACAGGAGGCTTCTGATGTGGAGGATGACGCCGGCAACCCCAAACTGGTCGTTATCCACTACGACGCGGCTACAGCCACTCTAGACAAAGAAACTCCGCCCGACCTGGTCCTGAAGATATTCGAGCATTCAGGTATTTCCGGTGGATATCGAACTTACAGGAATAATCTGCTCTTCCTTGTCGCGGATAAAGAGCTTCGCGAATCCATGGTTGAAGTCATGCGCCGGCAACTTGCCATCTCAAGGATTGTCAAGGATGACCAGCGGTTAAAAGATTTTACCGCCGTTGACAGGGAAAAGCTCAAAAAGGAGCTGGATGAAGCGGACCTGATGGTTCGCGTCTCAATCACGAGGGCTTATCG
>CAZIVV010000118.1:0-16768 GCA_964542775.1 uncultured Desulfomonile sp. | reverse complement strand
CGGTATCATCACACTTCCTGAGGGAGTTGAGATGGTAATGCCGGGAGACAATGTATCCCTGGAAGCTCATCTGATCACTCCTATCGCCATGGAGAAAGAACTCAGATTCGCCATTCGTGAAGGTGGCCGCACTGTCGGCGCAGGGGTCGTCTCTGAGGTCATCGAATAGTCATTGAGTCAATCGGATAACTTCGAACTGCCTGCACATCGATAGAGGATCAACATGAGAGATATAATTACGTTGTCTTGCACTGAGTGCAAGCGCAAGAATTATACTACAACCAAGAACAAGAAGAGCACTCCTGACAAACTGCAGTTCAAAAAATACTGCAGTTTCTGCAGGACTCATACAGTTCACAAAGAGACTAAGTAACTGTTGAGGGCTCTTACGCTAGGCCAGTAGCTCAACGGCTAGAGCACCGGTCTCCAAAACCGGGGGTTGGGGGTTCGAATCCCTTCTGGCCTGCCACTTTTTTTGGTTTTACGAAATATTCATGGTCCGGAAGATTATATGATGGAAAAATTAAAACTATATTTCGAACAATCAGTTCAATTCTTCCGGGAAGTAAAGGTCGAGCTACAAAAGGTTACCTTCCCGACACGTCAGGAAACTGTTGGCTCAACTATTGTCGTTCTCGTGCTCACTGTAATCATGGCTGTATATTTGGGATTCAGCGACTGGGCGCTTGCCCGCATTGTAAAAGCGCTCCTGCAGGTCTAGTGGTGTCACGGAGTCTTTCAACTGCCAAGGAGGCCGGACCGTGGCTTTAAGATGGTACGTGGTTCATACATACTCGGGTTACGAAAACAAGGTCAAGTCCGCTCTTGAAGAGAAGGTTAAACAGCTTGGTCTGGAGGATAGAATCACTGATGTGCTGATTCCCTCCGAATCCGTTGTAGAACTTGTCAAGGGTGAGAGGAAAACCTCAAATCGTAAATTTTTCCCAGGCTACATTCTCGTCAGAATGGAACTTGATGACACCACGTGGCATCACGTCAAGAGCACCCCAAAAGTTACAGGATTCATCGGATCCCGCACAGAGCCCGCAGTCATACCGGATTCCGAAGTTGAGGGTATCAAGACTCAGATGGCAGAGGGCAAGGAAAAACCCAAGCCCAAATATTCTTTTGAAAAGGGTGATTCGGTACGTGTTGTAGACGGGCCCTTCATCAACTTTAGCGGGACTGTGGAAGAGGTGAGACCAGACAAAGGCAAGCTGCGTGTTTTGGTCAGTATTTTTGGCAGACCTACTCCGGTTGAGCTGGATTTCATTCAAGTCAGCAAGAACTAATCACGGCTCCTTGGCCGTCTATAGGGAACTCTTCCGACTTATAGGATGCGGTTGATCCTCGTTGGTTGTCCCACAGGGAGATCTTTTATGGCAAAAAAAATAACTGCTTACGTCAAACTGCAGATATCCGGAGGAGAGGCTAAGCCTTCCCCACCTGTTGGGCCAGCTCTCGGGCAACATGGCGTAAACATCATGGAGTTCTGCAAGTCCTTTAATGCTCAGACTCAAGGACAGCAGGGTGTTATTATTCCCGTGCTCATCACCATTTATTCGGATCGTTCATTCAGCTTTGTCCTCAAGACTCCGCCGGCTTCCTATCTTCTAAAGAAGGCCGCCGGTATAGCCAGAGGCTCATCGGTCCCGAATCGCGACAAGGTTGCGAAGATCAAAATGAGCCAGATCGAAGAAATCGCCAAAACCAAAATGCCTGATCTGAACGCAAAAGACCTGCCTGGAGCGGTGCGGATTATATCAGGAACAGCCCGCAGTCTCGGGATTGATATCGAATAGAGGACTACAATGGCAGTTGTTGCAAAGAAAAAACTCGAAGCAAGAGCAAAAATAGACCGGGCACAGAATTATAATCTGCAAGATGGGATCGATGCTGTTCTTTCCTCGTCCTACGCCAAATTCGATGAATCTGTCGATGTGGCTATAAAGCTTGGAGTGGATCCAAGGCACGCGGATCAGATGGTAAGAGGCACCTGTCTGTTGCCCCATGGCACTGGAAAGACCGTTCGAGTGCTGGTTTTCGCCAAAGGCGAAAAAGAGAAGGAAGCGCTAGACGCCGGAGCCGATCACGTTGGCGGCGATGAATTGGCCAAACAGATTCAGGATGGTTGGCTGGATTTCGATAAGGCCGTGGCCACGCCTGACATGATGGGAGTGGTAGGTAAGCTGGGAAAGATACTCGGTCCCAGGGGTATGATGCCTAACCCAAAGGTAGGAACTGTGACCTTTGACATTGGAAAGGCAGTCACTGAACTCAAGGGCGGAAAGGTTGAGTTTCGAGTCGAAAAGGCCGGAATTGTCCATTGTCCTGTCGGCAGAGTCTCCTTTGGACCGGACAAACTTGCTGACAACATAAAGGCCTTGCTTGAAAGCATCATGAGACTGAAACCTTCTGCATCCAAGGGGGTCTATTTAAAGGGCATGTCCCTCTCCACGACTATGGGTCCTGGACTCCGGGTTGATGCCCAGGAACTTAGAAACCTGGCGAAATAGAACCGTATTCGGTCTATCACAGGAGTTTTTATCGGTTAATTTCATTGATTGATTTCAGATAAGAGCCGTGTCGAAAACAGCGGGCGCGCCGTGAGGCGCTTAATCGAGGCCAGCCTAGACAGGCGCTACCAGGGTATTAGTAGTACTTTTGCCCCTTATTTCCTCGATTCGCAGTTTTCCTCGGTCAGAAAGGGGAAAGCCTAAGCTTGAAAAGAGAAGACAAAGAGAAACAGGTTGCATGGCTTCGAGAGCAATTTCAGGGTGTGCGAGCGCTTTTTCTCACTGATTTTCAAGGGTTGACCGTCGCTGAGATGAACGAACTCAGGACTCAGCTCAGAGCGCGTGGCATCAAATACAAGGTGATGAAGAACACGTTGGTGCGCTTGGCCTACAAGGACACCGGCGTTGAGGTAGTTGGGGATGACCTTGTAGGACCCAGAGCCGCAGCGTGGACTGATTCAGATGAGAACGTGCCTGCCATGGCCAAGGTTCTGGTGGACTTTGCCAAGGGTCATCCGAAGATGGGGCTGGTTCGTGGAGCCCTGCATGGCAAGATCGTGGAACCATCGGACCTCGAGACACTGTCCAAGTTGCCATCGAGAGAAGAGTTGCTGGCCAAGCTGTTGGGGACAATGAAGGCTCCTGTGGGCGCTTTCGTCAACACTCTTGCGGCAGTTCCGAGATCGTTGCTTAACGCTCTTAAAGCTATCGAAGAAAAAAAAGGCGAATCCGGTGAAGTCTCGGCTTCCTAGGGTTGGTCGGTATTTTATTTCCGAATTAAAATCAAGCGAATCGTGGAGGATATCATGGCAGAAGTGACCAAAGAGGACGTAAAAGAATTTATCCGTAACATGTCAGTCTTGGAACTGAGCAAGTTAGTCAAAGAACTGGAAGAAGAGTTCGGGGTATCTGCAGCGGCGCCCGTGGCTGTAGCCGCTTTTGGAGCGGCGGCAGCCGGTGGAGAAGCAGCCCCGGTTGAGGAAAAAACCGAATTCGACGTGATCTTGAAGGAATTTGGCGACAAAAAGATCCAGGTCATCAAAGTGGTTCGTTCACTTACAGACTTGGGCCTGAAAGAAGCTAAGGATTTGGTGGAAGGCGTGCCCAAAGCCGTGAAGGAAGCGGTTTCCAAGGAAGACGCTGAGAAGGCTAAGGCTGCTCTCGAAGAGGTCGGCGCCGTAGTGGAGATCGTCTGAACTCTTTAATTTTTTAAAAAAGTATTGAGCTTGGGCCGCAACTTAGCGTCTTAACGTGAGTTGCGCGCCCTTGCTTTTGCTTTTGCCTCCCACCAACCCCACCCTTTTTCAGGATCACCAACATCAGAGGGAGAAAATGAGTCCATTTTCCGTGCACTCTCAGAGGCTCAGGAAGAATTTCGCACGTATTCCGCAAATTGCAGGTATTCCAAAATTAATCGAAATCCAGCGTCAGTCCTACGAACGCTTTCTTCAGATGGACGTCCCCCCGGAGGAGAGGAAGGACACTGGGCTTGAGGCTGTATTTCGTTCCGTTTTCCCCATTAAGGATTTTACGGACACGGCTTCCCTCGAGTTTATCAAGTATACCCTCGGAGAGGAAAAGTACACCGTTGAAGAATGCCTTCAAAAGGGTGTAACATATTCAGTTCCCCTGAAAATAACCGTACAGCTCATTGTTTGGGACGTAGATCCGGATACTAATAATCGCACCATAAGGGACGTGAAGGAACAGGAAGTTTTCTTCGGTGATATCCCAGTCATGACGAGAAACGGAACTTTTATCATCAACGGGACGGAGAGAGTTATAGTATCACAGTTGCACCGGTCCCCAGGTATCTTCTTCGACCACGACAAAGGCAAGACGCACGCTAGCGGTAAATTACTGTATTCGGCCAGAATCATTCCTCTGAGAGGTTCATGGATTGATTTCGAATTTGATCTCAAGGATAGGCTGTATGTGAGGATTGATAGACGGCGCAAGCTCCCTGTTACAGTCCTTCTGAAAGCTTTGGGCCGCTCCAGCGAGCAAATCCTGAATTATTTTTACAATAAACAGACAATAATGATCACAGACCAAGGCCTTAGTCGCAAGGTCGATCTCAAATTGCTCGTCGGCACCCAGGCTCCCACTGATGTTTATGTCAAGGATAGCGAAGAGGTACTGGTAAGAAAGAATAAAAAAATCACCAGGGCCGCTCTCAAACGTCTTGGTGATCGTAAGATTGCGCCGCTCGCAATGGAACGCGAGGAGTTGGCCGGCAAAGTTCTTGCTTCGGACATCATTGCTGAGGACACAGGAGAAGTCCTGGCCTTCTGCAACAAAGAGATTGGACTGGATGAGGTGGAAGGCTTCGTTGAAGCGTTAAAGTCTCACAACATCACCAGCTTTGAGGCCCTCTTCATCGAGGAAAGAATTGCATCTTCATCATTAAGAGATACGCTCCTCGAGGATAAGATCGATGACCGTCCCAACAAATGGATAGAGGACTACCGAAAGCAGTTCACCGAAGACGAGATTTCCAACGAGACACTCAACGCCCAACTCGAGATATATCGGCGTTTGAGGCCATCCAATCCACCTACGGGTGAAATAGCGAAGAATTTTTTCAACAATCTGTTCTTCAAAATCGAGTACTACGATCTTTCACGGGTTGGTCGTTTAAAGCTGAACCGTAAATTGGGTATCACAGAGGCGGACGCTCCACTCCATCTCAGGATTCTTCGACCGGAAGACATCATGCTGGCGGTAAAGTATCTTCTTGAACTGAAGGAAGGTAAGCCCAATCACGACATAGATGACATCGACAACATGGGCAACAGAAGGGTCCGGTCAGTTGGCGAGCTTCTCGAGAACCAGTACCGTATAGGTCTGGTCCGTATGGAAAGAGCCATCAAGGAGAGAATGAGCCTCCAGGATGTCGAGACATTAATGCCGCATGATCTGGTGAATTCCAAGCCGGTTACCGCCGTAGTCAAAGAATTCTTTGGATCGTCGCAGTTGTCACAGTTCATGGATCAGACAAACCCGCTGAGTGAAATTACACACAAGAGAAGGTTGTCGGCTTTGGGTCCTGGAGGTCTTACAAGAGAACGGGCCGGCTTTGAAGTTCGTGACGTTCATCCTACACACTACGGACGAATCTGCCCCATTGAGACTCCGGAAGGCCCGAATATCGGTTTGATCGTCTCTCTATCCACATACGCCAGGGTCAACGAGTTTGGATTCATTGAGACTCCATACCGGCCGGTAGAGGACAGCGTCGTCGGCAAAGAGATCAAGTTCCTCACGGCTCTGGATGAGGAGCACTATGTAAAAGTTCAGGCCGACGCTGAACTCGATGAAAATGGCCGTCTCATTGAGGAACTGGTATCAGTACGTAAAAAAGACGGGGAATTCGCCCTAACAGATGGCTCCGAGGCCAACTATATGGACGTTTCACCGAATCAGCTGGTTTCGGTTGCCGCATCCTTGATCCCATTCCTTGAGAACGATGACGCTAACAGGGCGCTGATGGGTTCGAACATGCAGCGTCAGGCTGTGCCGTTGCTGACGACGCAGGCTCCTTTGGTTGGCACAGGCATGGAACAGGTCGTAGCCATAGATTCGGGCGTCACTGTTCTGGCTAAAAGGGACGGCGTTGTAGATTCCGTAGATGCGACCAGAATAGTGGTGAAGGCCACGGAGTTTGCTGAGGGGGATCTTGATCCGGGTGTTGATATATACAACCTGACCAAGTATCAGAGGTCAAACCAGAACACATGCATAAATCAGCGTCCCATTGTCAAAAAGGGAGACCGGGTTGCTGGTGGTCAGGTCATAGCGGATGGCCCGGCGACGGACAAGGGCGAACTGGCCCTCGGACGAAACGTTCTGGTCGCCTTCATGGCCTGGGGTGGATACAACTATGAAGATTCTATCCTGGTAAGTGAAAAGATAGTCAAGCAGGATATTTTTACTTCGATTCACATTGAAGAATTCGAGGTCATGGCACGGGACACTAAACTTGGTAAAGAGGAAATAACCCGTGATATTCCTAATGTAGGTGAAGAAGGCCTGCGTAATCTTGACGAAGCGGGCATCATCAGGATAGGCGCTGAAGTCAAGCCGGGAGACATACTGGTCGGCAAGATTACTCCTAAAGGGGAGAATCAGTTGAGTCCAGAGGAAAAACTTCTGAGGGCTATCTTCGGTGAGAAAGCTGGCGACGTCCGGGACTCCTCTCTGCGCGTGCCGCCCGGAGTTGAGGGAACCATTATCGACGCCAGAATCTTCTCCCGCAAGGGAACTGACAAAGATAGCAGGACGATATCCATTGAGAATGACGAGATAGCTAAACTCTCCAAGGATAAGGACGATGAACTCCGAATAGTCGAGGAAGGCGCCCGCGAGAGAATCCGCCACATGCTTGTAGGCAAGGAAGTGGCTGCCAACCTTTCAGATCCTGAAACCGGTGAGCTATTCATTAGGAAAAAGGAAACCATAACTAATGAACTGATTGATTCGGTTCAGCTTGAGGTCCTCAGAAATGTTTCCCTCACAAGTTCCGAATCTGCGACCGAAGAGGAAGTAGTCAGGATACTCGAGAGACTTGGGGACCAGAAACACTTCTGGAAGATGCATTTTGACGAGAAGATCAGCCGCCTGAAGAAGGGAGACGAACTTCCTCCTGGGGTTATAAAGTTGGTCAAGGTTTACATAGCGATTAAACGAAAACTCTCGGTGGGAGACAAAATGGCGGGACGTCATGGAAACAAGGGCGTTCTTTCAAGAATTCTTCCCGAGGAAGATATGCCGTATTTTGAAGACGGAACACCGGTGGAAATTGTTCTCAACCCGTTGGGCGTTCCTTCAAGAATGAACGTTGGACAGATCCTTGAAACCCACCTTGGCTGGGCAGCGCGGGGACTCGGTGAATCTCTTAACCGAATGCTTGAGGAAAACTTCTCTCCAGACAAACTTCGTCAGAGGCTCCTGATGATATTTGACTCCAAGGAACCCGAGCGAAGAGAGAAGGTCCGATCCCTGATTAATGAGATGGATGATGAGCAAATAAGAAAGTTCTGCATGGAACTTTCAGGAGGAGTTTCAATAGCCACTCCGGTCTTTGATGGAGCCAGGGAATCGGAAATCAAGGATCTTTTGAATAGCGCAGGACTTCCGAGCACCGGACAAACACAGCTCTACGATGGACGAACTGGCGCGCCTTTCGATACCATGGTCACGGTCGGGATCATCTACATGCTGAAACTTCACCACCTGGTTGATGACAAGATTCACGCAAGGGCCATTGGTCCATACTCTCTGGTCACTCAGCAACCTCTTGGCGGTAAGGCTCAGTTCGGTGGACAGCGTCTGGGAGAAATGGAAGTCTGGGCCATGGAGTCCTACGGAGCTGCCTATTCGCTCCAGGAATTCCTGACAGTCAAATCGGACGACGTCACCGGACGTACCAGAATGTACGAGAGCATCGTCAAGGGAACCAATGTTCTTGAGCCGGGTTTACCGGAATCTTTTAACGTTTTGGTCAAGGAAATAAAATCACTCGGACTCGAAGTGGAGTTATTGGAAAGCGAGCCTTTGGCTGCGGTTCAGTAATTATTGATTACATCAGCCTGAACCCTTTTGAAGTCGCGCCTTTTGGAACATTACGGTTGGGAATTTGTTTCCTGAACCTCCAATCCCTCGGACGGCTTCTGTAAAAGTCGTTAACCCCTTTAGCAGGAGGGAAACATGGAAGAAGTTTATTACAGTTTTTTTGAAAAACCCAAAGATCCGTTGAACTTTAATGCGGTCAAAATATCTCTGGCATCACCTGAAAAAATCCGTTCCTGGTCGCACGGTGAGGTTAAGAAGCCTGAAACCATAAACTACAGGACCTTCAAACCCGAGCGCGATGGACTTTTTTGCGCGAAAATATTTGGTCCGGTAAAGGATTTTGAATGTAACTGCGGAAAATACAAGCGCATGAAACACAGAGGCACCATCTGTGAGAAATGCGGCGTGGAAGTCATCCAGTCCAAAGTTCGACGAGAGCGCATGGGTCACATTGAACTCGCCACTCCTGTCGCTCACATCTGGTTTCTCAAGAGTCTTCCCAGCAGAATAGGCACCTTGGTAGATCTAACCCTCAAAGAAGTTGAACGGGTTCTGTACTTCGAATCTTTCCTGGTCATTTCAAAAGGGAACACCGACCTGGAGCCTGGGACTCTGATAAATGAAGAAAAATACCGGCAAACGCTGGATGATTACGGTTCGGATATTGGCGATTTCGAGGCTCTGATGGGAGGCGAAGCTGTCAGGGTGACTCTTGAAAAGCTCGATTTGGTCTCCGAGAGCGTCAGACTTCGCGAGGAGATGAAAGACTCAGCTTCCGAGGCCAAGAGGAAGAAGCTCGCCAAGAGACTCAGGGTTCTGGAATCTCTCAAGGGTATAGAACCGGACATTCTGGTCAAGGATCTGACCACAATTTACGAAGGCCTTGATCCTGATGGCGAGAAAGGCAGATTCCTGTTCGAACTGCTTCAGGCAGCGCGTGAAATGCAGGTCAAATGGCATGAGACCGAAAGCTGGGAGATAAGGAAACAGCTCGCATTTGTTGAACTCAATAACATTATCGACAGGCTCATCCGATCAAGGGTCATAGCTCCTGAACATCTGGGAAAATTCAGGCAGTGGCAGAATCCCGCATGGATGATTCTTACGACAGTTCCGGTCATTCCACCCGATCTGAGGCCTTTGGTGCCTCTTGACGGTGGACGATTCGCAACTTCAGATCTCAACGACCTTTACAGAAGAGTTATCAACAGGAACAACCGCTTGAAGCGTCTCAAGGAATTGAACGCGCCTGAGATCATTCTCAGGAACGAAAAGCGTATGCTTCAGGAGGCCGTTGACGTACTGTTTGACAACGGTCGCCGTGGAAGAGTCATTACAGGTCCCAACAAGCGCCCCCTGAAATCCCTATCTGATATGCTCAAGGGAAAACAGGGTCGTTTTCGTCAGAACCTCCTTGGAAAGCGAGTCGATTACTCTGGACGCTCGGTCATCGTTGTGGGTCCGGACCTGAGATTGCATCAGTGCGGACTCCCCAAAAGAATGGCCCTGGAACTATTCAAGCCGTTTATTTACAACAAACTGGAAGAGCGCGGCTATGTGACCACTATCAAAAGCGCCAAGAAACTGGTGGAGAAGGAGACTCCAGAGGTCTGGGACATCCTTGAGGATGTCGTCAAGGAGTATCCGGTTCTCCTGAACAGGGCTCCTACCTTGCATCGGTTGGGCATACAGGCCTTTGAACCCATCCTGGTTGAAGGAAAGGCCATTCAGCTGCACCCTCTTGTTTGCACCGCCTTTAATGCAGACTTTGACGGCGACCAGATGGCTGTTCACATTCCTCTTTCCATCGAAGCCCAGGTCGAGGCTAGAGTTCTCATGATGAGCACCAACAATATCCTTTCGCCCGCTCATGGAAAACCCATCATCGTGCCAACGCAGGATATAGTCCTTGGCCTGTACTATCTAACCCGTGAGACTGTCGATCCTGAACTTGATAAGGAACCACGAAAATTCTCCGACGCCTCCGAAGTCCGGGTCGCTTACGATTCCGGTGTGGTCGATCTGCACGAAAGAATCCTCATCAGGGAAAACAATGATCTCCTGCAGACCACCGTCGGAAGAATTTTGCTCAGGGAAATAGTGCCCGAAGAGATTCCCTTCTCTTCAATCAACAAGGTTATGAAGAAGAAAGAATTGGCCAACCTTATTGATGAGGCTTACCGCAAATGTGGCGACAAGAAAACTGTCATACTCGCCGATCAGCTCAAAGATACAGGCTATCAGTTTGCTACCAAGGCCGGAATTTCGATCTGCGTTGACGACATGCGTATTCCCGATTCCAAGAGGGAGATTATTGACACGGCCAGAAGTGAAGTCCTTGAGATTCAGAACCAGTACAAAGAGGGTCTGATCACGGATGGTGAACGCTACAATAAGGTTATCGACATCTGGGCCAGGGCCAACGAAGATATCTCTGAGAGAATGATGAGTGGTCTTCGTTCCATGACCATAAGGTTGCAGGACGGTTCCGAGAAAAAAGTGGAGAGTTTCAACCCGATCTACATGATGGCTGACTCAGGCGCTAGAGGTAGCACCCAGCAGATCCGCCAGCTTGCAGGTATGCGTGGACTCATGGCCAAGCCTACAGGAGAAATTATCGAAACTCCGATTGAAGCCAATTTCAGGGAAGGCCTGACAGTGTTGCAGTACTTCATCTCCACCCACGGCGCCAGAAAGGGCTTGGCAGACACCGCTCTGAAGACCGCGAACTCAGGTTACCTAACCCGTCGTTTGGTCGATGTGGCCCAGGACGCCATCATCCATGACAAGGACTGTGGAACTCTTGACGGTATAGACATGGCCTCACTAGAGGAAGGCGGCGAAATAATTGAACACGTTGCTGACCGAATACTGGGTCGCGTCGCCCTCGAGGATATTGAGCATCCTTATACAGGTGAGATCATCGTCAAGGCCAATGAGGAAATACAGGAAGACCATAAGGAAAGGATCCAGGACTCCGGCATTGATCGTGTCAAAATACGTTCAGTGCTCACATGCCAATCCAAGAGAGGTGTCTGCAGCCTTTGTTACGGACGTGATCTGGCGCACGGGAAAATGGTCAACATCGGAGAGGCCGTCGGAATAATCGCGGCCCAGTCGATCGGAGAACCCGGAACCCAGCTCACAATGAGAACCTTTCACATAGGTGGCACAGCTTCCTTGAAAAGAAATATCATTTCCGCCCGAAAAAAAGGTCGAGTCATGATCCTCAAGGAAAAAGAGAAGATGAAAGCTGTTGTTGTCTATGAGGATTTCTCAATACCCAAGACAGAAATACAAAAATGGCTCGTCGGAGACGGTCAAACCCTCAGAGAGTACTCGTTCCTCTATGAGGGGCCATATCACGCTGCGACAGAAAGCGAAAAACTGGGAGGAAAAATCTGGATATCTTCCGATAAGAAGTCTTTCAGCCTTCAGGACGAAGAGGGGCTCAAGTCGAAATTCCAGATTCCGGAGAATTCGCGTTTCGTCGTTAGAAATGACAGCCAGTTGCTTCCCCAGTCATTCATTTTTGACAACATCGAAGGGCCATCGAGAATTTCGGAAGCAGAAAAGCGTGGAGGAATTTTCCAGATTCGCGGTGAGCAGGGAGACCAGATTCTTTTCAGGCTCTATGAGCGATATCCGGTCATGGACTACATGAACGTCAAAGTCCAGGACGGAGACAAAATAGAGTCCGAAGGTCAGGTCCTGCTCGAGTGGCTCGGTTCAAGTTCCTCTCAGCTATTTGCCCGAAACGAGGGACGCATCAAGTTCATCGACCTCAAAACGGTTGTGAACCGTGACGGGGAACTAGTCGTCATGAACCGCAACGGATCCCTGGCCGTGCTTGACGAAAAGGGGCAAAAACGCGAGAGAAACAAAGTCATATACGGAGCCAAACTTAGGGTTTCTGACGAGGAGCCAGTAAACAGAGAGACGCTTCTAGCCGAGTGGGATCCTTACACCATCCCCATCATCACCGAGGTTTCAGGCGTTATCAAGTACGGCGACGTCATTGAAGGCGTCACCATGAATGAACAGGTCGATGAAGTCACAGGTCTGTCCAGGAAAGTTGTCGTCGAATACAAAGATAAAGACTCTGAGATCAGACCCCGTGTCTCAATCAAGGATGAACGCGGGCGAACTATCAAAATTGGAGACTCTGAAGCGCGTTACCTTCTTCCTGTCGGCGCCAACATCATGGTAAAGGAAGGTGAGCAGGTTCACGCAGGCGATGTTATAGCTAAAATCCCCCGTGAAACCACAAAGACCAAGGATATCACCGGTGGTCTGCCTCGTGTCGCGGAGCTGTTCGAGGCTAGAAAACCCAAGGAGTTTGCAATAATTTCCGAGATAGAAGGCCAGGTTGAATTCGGCAAAGACACCAAAGGTAAACGAAAGGTCGTAGTAAAACCGGACATTGGAGAAACCAGAGAATACCTTATCCCAAAAGGGAAACACATCTCTGTGCATGCCGGGGACTGGGTTGACGCCGGTGACGCTCTCATGGAGGGATCAACCAATCCGCATGACCTTCTCGGCATCAAAGGCGAAAAAGATCTCGCCAAATATCTCGTCGATCAGGTCCAGGAAGTCTACAGACTCCAAGGCGTTAAGATCAACGATAAGCACATTGAAGTGATCGTCCGACAAATGCTCAGAAGGGTCCGAGTAAAAGAAGTCGGAGATACGGATTTTCTCGTAGGAGAACAGATAGAGCGCCAGATATTCCAGGAAGAGAACCGCCGTGTTCTACAGGCCGGTGGACTTCCGGCCGTAGCTGAACCTCTACTTCTCGGAATAACCAAAGCGTCATTATCCACTGACTCCTTCATCAGCGCCGCCAGTTTTCAGGAAACTACCAAGGTTCTCACTGAGGCCTCTATTTCGGGTAAGATTGATTACTTGCGCGGTCTGAAGGAAAATGTCATCATGGGTCGTTTGATTCCAGCCGGAACAGGCCTCAGCCAGTACAAGAACCTTAAACTGAAATATGACGATCAAAGTTCAGATTCTGGTTCCGCTTCGACGCCTGATAAACGCACGGCCGAAGAAAAACGACAATTGAGCGCGTAATTCGGAGAATTTCTTCAGGCGCGTTCCTGCTCGTATTCATCGCGGGTCACTTCCCAGAACCTTCAGATCTGGGGACTGACCTTGCTTAGAGCTTGGCCGGACCCTCTAAATCGAGGTTAACGCTTAAGCCCTTTTACGAACTTGTTCAGGATTGCTTTCGGTTCAAGTTCCGATTTCTTCGATAAAAGAGTTGACAAGAGCACTATGCTTTGCTCATAATGTAAAGATACATATTTGGAGGTACTGGCGTATGCCGACAATTAATCAACTGGTCAGAAAAGGTCGTACTCAGCCGAGAAGAAAAACATCGGCGCCAGCTCTGACCGACTGTCCGCAACGCCGAGGGGTATGTGTGAGAGTTTATACGACTACACCCAAAAAGCCGAACTCAGCTTTAAGAAAAGTTGCAAGAGTCCGTCTGACGAATGGTTATGAAGTCACCTCCTACATCCCCGGCATTGGCCACAATTTGCAGGAGCACTCGGTAGTCCTGATCAGAGGTGGTAGAGTAAAAGACCTTCCTGGTGTGCGTTATCACATCATCAGGGGCGCTCAGGACGCTTACGGAGTTACAGATCGAAAACAGGGCCGATCCAAATACGGCACCAAACGACCGAAATAATCCTCGTCTATAAGAACATTCACGCTTATTGATGCGAATTGTCAATCAGAAGCAGTTCGATCTGAATCAATAAACAAGTTTTGAGGATTACAAAAATACGGGTCCGGAAAAACCGCTAGAAATGGCGGGGAAGGTTTAGAAGGGAATTCACAGGAAGGTTCATACGACTCACCGGTCGTGGCCTTCTGAACCTGTCCATTCTGGAAGTTGCCCGTCTCAGCTTGTTCTAAAATCCGCCATTTTGGCGAGCTTGAAACAGTCTTGGAGTAGACCGAATGCCTAGAAAAGGTAAAGTGCCCAAAAGAGATATTCTTCCAGACCCCAAGTACCACAGCAAACTGATATCCAAGTTTGTCCACGGGATAATGTGGGAAGGTAAAAAATCTATCGCGGAAACTATTCTCTATGACGCATTGGACATCGTTGGGAAGAAACTCAGCGAGGAGCCACTCAAGATTTTTGAGCGGGCAGTCGAAAACGTAAAACCGGTCCTTGAAGTCAGGTCCAGGCGTGTTGGTGGAAGCACTTACCAGGTGCCTGTGGAGATTCGTCCGGAAAGACGACAGGCATTGGCGATTCGTTGGATCATACAGTACGCCAGGTCCCGTTCTGAAAAGAGCATGAGGGAAAAGCTGGCGGCCGAATTTCTCGACGCAGCCTCAAACCGTGGCAGCTCTGTTAAGAAACGTGAAGACACTCACAAGATGGCCGAGGCCAACAAGGCCTTTGCTCATTACAGGTGGTAGGACGGGATTAAGTTACAATCATGAAGTTGGATTCCTTATCAAAAACTCGCAACATTGGGATAATGGCCCATATAGACGCGGGAAAAACTACTACTACTGAGCGGGTCCTCTTTTACACCGGAGTGTCACATCGCCTCGGTGAAGTCCATGATGGCGCTGCTGTTATGGACTGGATGGAACAGGAGCAGGAACGAGGTATAACGATTACTTCCGCTGCAACCGCTTGCCAATGGCGCAACCATAAAATCAACATCATAGACACTCCGGGTCATGTCGATTTCACAATCGAAGTGGAACGCTCCCTGAGAGTCCTGGACGGCGCTGTGGCCGTCTTCTGCGCGGTTGGCGGAGTTGAGCCTCAATCCGAAACGGTCTGGAAACAGGCGGATAGGTATCAGATCCCTAGAGTCGCTTTCATAAATAAAATGGATCGGTCTGGCGCGGACCCATTTCGTGTCATGGACATGATGAAATCCCGACTGGCGGCCAACCCTCTCATGTTGCAGTATCCTATGGGCGCTGAAGACAAATTTGCTGGGGTCATCAACCTGATCGACATGAAAGCTGTGGTCTACGACGAAGCCTCCCAAGGCATGAAATATTCTCTGGTCGACGTGCCGGAGCAATTCGCCGATGAGGCGGCCGTGGCGCGTGAAACACTTGTCGAAGCGGTTTGCGAGCTCGATGATTCCCTTCTTGAACGCTATCTCGAGGGCGACACCGATATCCCCGCTGATACGCTCTTTCGAACGATCAGACAGGCAACCATAGACCTCAAGGTTACTCCAGTCTTTGTTGGTTCGGCATTCAAGAACAAGGGTATCCAGCAATTACTCGACGCCGTTGTCGACTTTCTTCCTTCTCCGGTTGATATTCCTCCGGTAGAGGGTAAAGACCCTAAGGGCCACACCATTAGTCGTGAGGTCGACGGTCCTCTTTCGGCGCTAGCTTTCAAGGTTATGAACGACCCGTACACCGGCAACCTTACGTTTATCCGCATTTATTCCGGAAAAATTACGGCAGGTTCGTCCGTCTACAATTCAAATTCCGACAAGAAAGAGCGTATTGGCCGTCTCGTCAGAATGCATGCCAGCCAACGCGAGGAAATTAAGGAAGCGTCGGCTGGTGACATAGTCGCCGCCGTTGGCATAAAGCACACCAAAACCGGCGATACACTGGCGGATGAGGATCATCCAATAATTCTGGAGTCCATGGAATTTCCGGAACCGGTTATTTCCCTGTCCATAGCGCCTAAATCAAGGGATGAAATTGACAAAATGTCCAGGGCGTTCTCCAGACTGTTGCGCGAGGATCCATCACTCAGGGTCAAGACAGATAGAGAAACCGGGCAAACCATCCTTTCGGGTATGGGAGAACTTCACCTCGAAATCATCGTCGATAGGTTGCTCCGCGAATTCCAGGTCGAAGCTGTAGTAGGGGAACCTCAGGTAGCTTTCAGGGAGACTCTGACCAAGCCGTCGCGCATCCACTATCGCCATGTAAAGCAGACTGGTGGAAAAGGCCAATTTGCCGAAGTGATATTCGAAGTTGAACCTCTGGGCCGAGGCGGTGGATTCGAGTTTGTTGACAAAATCACGGGCGGCGTCATTCCTAAAGAATACATCAAGCCTGTTGAAGACGGCATTGTTTGGGCCATGGAATCAGGCACTGTAGCGGGCTATCCAGTGGTGGATGTCAAGATTACCCTGGTCGATGGTAAATATCACGAAGTTGACTCCTCCGAAATGGCTTTCAAGATGGCAGGCTTCATGGGATTCAAGGAAGCGTGTAAAAAGGGAGCTGCCATTCTGCTTGAACCGATAATGGATGTCGAGGTAGTTGCGCCGGGTGAATTCCTGGGAGACACACTGGGCGACCTTACCGCTCGCAGAGGCAAGATCCTTGGAATGGAAAGCCGCTCCGGAATACAGACGGTTGGTGTCAGAGTTCCACTGGCCCGAATGTTCGGTTATGCAACGGACCTCAGAAGTCTGACCCAGGGCCGGGCAACTTTTACCATGCGTTTTTCACATTATGAACCGGCGCCGCAATCCGTTACGGAAAAGGTCGTCGCAGAATTCAAGCAATCTGGAGGAGCCCATGGGCAAGGCGAAGTTTGAGCGTACGAAGCCACACGTGAACGTAGGGACCATCGGTCATATCGATCACGGAAAAACTACTTTGACTGCGGCTATTACGCGCACGTTGGCCAAGCAGGGTATGGCTGAGTA
>CAZIVV010000117.1:0-2833 GCA_964542775.1 uncultured Desulfomonile sp. | reverse complement strand
GGCTAGAGCAGCGTTCGACTCTCCAAGAGCCTTGTATTTTTCCCATTGACCGGACAGCATGTTGGCTCTGGCCTCTTCGAGCGACATTCTGTCCAGATCATCACGGGCCTGGCGGCTCTGGGCCACTCTGTACACGTCCTGGGAGGTAGTAAGGGCCGACTCCACCGCCTTGAGTTCATCCAGCGAGTCATTGAACTGAAGGGCCGCCGTTCGGACCTGAGATGTTATCGCCAGGGCCACCGAGCCCATTTCATGATAGGTCTTGGCCTTGTGAGCGACGGCGGCGTTCATTTCTTCGGCGTTTGATATCCACTCGAGCAGATCAAAATAAACGAAAGTTCCAATTTCATTCCACGTGTGCTGGTAAAGGAAAATATCCTTGTCGTAAGTGTAACGCCAGAATCCAGTTACCTTCGGAAAATTTTTTACTATCAATCTCTTCAGGTCATTCTCCGAACTAAGGTTGCTCAATCCCGCTTCAAAAGCTTCCGGTCTCTTTTGCACAGCGTGAAGTTCCATATCGCAGATCTGCATATTCATTGCAGGCGCCCGGAGGTCACCGGTCACGGACAAGGCCCCTCCGGAACAGGCGTCAGGTGAAAGGCCCATTGCGGTAGCCAGCAGGTTACGTTGCTTGTCGATCTCAACCTTTGTCCTGGTCAGTGAACGGACAGCTCGCGCGTGTTGCTGGTTGGCGCGGTTATAGTCATCAACGGTCACCAGTTTCTTGTCGAACATGGCCTTCATGTTCTCCAGCACACGCTCTCTCGAACGGACCAGGTTCTCGGCAACAGGTAACGCCCGCTGAAGCGCAAGTAAGCGCAGGAAAGCCGAATCCACGACGGATAACAGCTTCTGAGCCGCCCTCACCCTGGAGAAATGAGACTTTATACGATCGTTAGCGCTGCTCTTGGCGACGTAGTAAGCCAATGCGGCGTCGGTCGGGCTCCACTTGGATTCCAGCACATAACGCCAGGTGCTGCGCTCATGGCCACGGGACCAACGGTTCACTCCAGCACTCTCAGCGTTATCTTTTGGGTTGGATGGCGGCATTGCAAAAGACTGTCCCCAGACCTGGCTAAAAGACATTGCAACATTATCCCTGTCACTCAGATCCCCGGAAAAGGAGAAATGGGGCAGGAGTTTGGTCTTGCTTGAGTATTCTATCCACCGTTTGGTGATTTCATCGGCTGCGGCGGCCTGTATTTCGAGGTTGTTGGCCAGGGCTATTTCCCGGCATTCGTCCAGGGTCAGTGTCTTTGATCCGACGACTTCCTGGGGAGGGGCTGAACGGTACTGGTCAAGGGCCATGACGGCGTTGGCCTTGGAAAATTCAAAGGGATCCACTGAAGTGAAAGCGCTTAGGGCCGCATTCTTTAGAAAGTTACCTTGCAGGGCAGGGGTGGACTTGGTGAGTGACGTGCAGGAAGACAGAGCGCAAGCCGCCAACATAACCGGCAAAAACAATTTCAATTGAATTGATAGCGTCCTGAGCG
This sequence comes from uncultured Desulfomonile sp., assembly GCA_964542775.1. Classification (GTDB taxonomy): domain Bacteria; phylum Desulfobacterota; class Desulfomonilia; order Desulfomonilales; family Desulfomonilaceae; genus CAITZA01. Next base: position 1,337 of record CAZIVV010000117.1, on the reverse strand, counting down.
CCATTCTATTGTTCACCTTAGGAGTTGCAGCGTTCCGTTCATTCCGACTTCCAGCTCATTGTCGGCGTTGTCGATCAGCAGATAGACTTTCTTGGTCCGCGATTTCGGGTCGATCACCTTGCCCATTCTCTCAATGACGCCACGGAATTTCTTGTCCGATGAGTAAACGAAAGTGGCCTCCATGCCTTTTTTAATCTTTGGCAGGATGCTTTCCGGGACGTGCGCCACGGCGTGGACTCTCGAACTGTCTACAATAGTGAATATCCTCTCAAAGCGGTCGGTCGTTTCACCAACCTGCTTGTTCTTCGCTGAAATGTGCCCGCTGAAAGGGGCGGTGACTTTACAGGCGTCCAGATCGAATAATGCCAGGTCAAGTTCCTTTTTAGCCTCATCTATCCTGATCTTCGCCATGTCCGCTTCCGCCCTGTACTTGAGAACTTCCTGTCTCGTCGTTCCATCGTGAGCGAATATCTCTTTCTTGATCCGAGCCTCTTCCTGCGCCCTTTCTGAGGCCACTTCAAGAAGCCTCATCCGCTCTTCGGCCCGTTGAGCGGACAGTTCATAACGGCGCGTGCCGATCTGGACCACAAGGGCCCCCTCCGAGACAAAATCACCCTCTTCGAAGGGAAAGCTCTCAATCGAACCACCGACCAGCGCTCCGACACTCACCGTCCTGTACGGATTCACAACCACCGCTTCAACCACTATCAGCGAAACGTCGGCTGTCGCATCCTGAGTCTTTTCCGAGAGCGGGACGCCTGCCGGCGGAGGACCCTCGGATGGCTTCCACTCGTCCTGCGCCTGCACGCCTAAGGGAATGAGCAGGATGACAATTACCGCCGTAAAGACCTTCATAGCTCTGGTGAGACGAAACATGAACTCATGCACACTCTTTAGTATTAATCAAAAACAGTAGTGTTTCTAGCATTTAATAATAAATACTTCAAGTAAAATGTATGATAATTCAGGGTATGCGGACGATTAATTTGCCTGCAGGTGGCAAGGGTTATCTTCGAGGAGTGAAAACCGGCTCTGTAAGCCTGCCAAGAGGGAAGTTAATAGGCGCCTCTTCCCTTTATGACTTCAAAGATTGTTAGGAAGAGGATTTTGATATCGAGTAGCATGGAATAGTTTGCAACGTAATATATGTCGAGTTGGGTGTTGAGATGCATGGGTAATTCGCTCCTGCCATGCACCTGCCACCATCCTGTAATACCTGGTGGGACCTGAATTCTTTGCCACTGCCACGGTTCGTACTGTTTGGTGATGAAGGGCTGCTCCGGTCTGGGACCGACCATCGACATATCGCCCTTTAGCACGTTGATGAGTTGGGGTAG
>CAZIVV010000116.1:0-116742 GCA_964542775.1 uncultured Desulfomonile sp. | reverse complement strand
ATATCTGTCTTCACGCACAGAGTGAGTGGTCACATTAAAAGTAGAGATCATTGTACTGCCATGAGTTGCCTGAAAAAAACGGGTGTTACTTTGAGATATCAACCAGATGACTCGAGTTGGAAAACGGAGACAGGTGAGTGATTTCCGTTATGATGAAGCCCCAACACCGCGGAAACGCCACTATTTGGGCCTCCATTGCGATTGTCTGGTTTAAGAAAGGTCGGTGGCTTATTGATGAAGCCAGAATCCCGGAGATTTAGCTTGACAGTCAGTCTTGCCCTGATGATCAGGATTTCCCAAAAGAGCCAAAACATGAGAATGTTGACTCAAAAGCCAGAAAACCCCGAATGACTCACGTCTCTGAAACTAACAGACTTTTACACAGTTGGTCAAGCCAATTAATAATCATTCTAATGAACAACAGCATCCGAATAATGGACATCAGGTCTGTTTCGAGTATTGCCAAAAAACTGGCCAGTCTGTGGCGATGGTAGCCATTTTCTAGCCATGTGATTGTCCCCAATCGCATTCAATTGCATAGTCGATGATCCTGTCCACATAGTCTGCTGAAATAGGCGTTGGCTGGGGATCCGGGAGCGCCCTGTCAATTTGGGTTCTGTCAAAAATGGGATTATTGGCAAAATGCAGCAGGATGGTCTGCATTTGCCTCCAGACCATTCGTTCAATCTGATTTCTAGGCTGAGTAAACGGGGCTCCCGCTCCGGCAAATCTCAACCCACCGAATCCGAAGCGCCTGCATATCTGATCAAGCGTCCATTGATGGGTAGGTGGGTTTGGGTGGGTGAGATGAAATATACCGTTGTGGTTTTTGGGGTCCTCTATGAGTCTTATTGTGGCCTTGGCGACATAATCCACGGGAATGACGTTTGATACCCCGTCTGGGTTCGCAGGTATGTCCATGTTAAGGTCGGAACGTGAGAAATCAGGGTTGTCTGTCATCAGCCTGGACATCAGATGGGAGGCCTGAAAAAGAATGTACCAGCCTGAAAAAGATGTGCATCGCCCAGTTTCCGAGTGACCTATTATAATGGAAGGTCTCAACATAGTGGCCTGACCCTTCCAGATCTGTTCAGCCTCCCATTTGCTCTCCTCGTACACATTGACAAAATCACCGCGGGGATGATTAACTTCCATCACGGTTTTGCCCTGGATCAGACCACAAACATAAGCGGTGCTTATCAGATGCACCCTCAGCGGTTTTTTCTCGATTAGTCTCTTGAGCGTCTGAGTGCTTCCTATGTTGGTCTTGAGTGGCTCGCCCGTCTCGTCCATGTGCAGGCGAGTGGAAGCCGCGCTGTGCAGCAGAGTGTCTATAGCATCAATGCCGTCGTACTGTCTTTTCCATTGCTCCCACTGGTCATCGGCCTCCAGGAGGCCTCCCTTGAACCATTTCAGACTGTCGGCGCTCAGTGGAAGCCCCATCCCTGAAAGAAATCGTATAGTATCCAATTTTCGGGACTCACTTCTGTAATGAGCCCATACTGTGTGACCCCGCTCCAACAACTCCGCTAACAGGTATTCTCCGAGGAAGCCGGTTCCCCCCGTTAACAGAACTGTCATTTTTTCAGACATGAAGCCTCCGTAAAGTAATCCAGGCCTTTCCAGGTAGATATCTGCCAAACCTGGACGCTTTTGGCTAAAAGTCAAAAAGTATTGAGTTTAGTCAAGCCCAAACACTCTATATTACACAATTAAACGGAGCAAAACCAGATAAATCTCGGAACCCCGCAAGGGAAACTCCGTCAATGATCAATTAATACAGTGTCATATACTAAATCCGCAAACATTTTTAGTTCAAAAATGTCTGTTTTATGATATCTTAACAGATTAAACTAAATTTATTCAGGATGATTATATGGTCCCAGAATCTCAAAGTCCCTCATTAGCGTTTGTATGGCGAATCAACGAAATCACTTCCGCGGTTATAGAGCAGGCGAGGAACAATGGTGTAAGGGCTCTTTTTGATTTGAGCTTCTGCCCACTGGATCAGGCGGCCTCATCTTTGTTGATGGCCGATGCCGATGCGAACTGCGCGGACGTAAAATTGGATCTATCAGATATAATTGACGGTTCCGCTGTAGAATTCATGGAGGAGACCGGCCTGGAAAGGCTCTGGGTGGCGGTTGAAGGCTGTTGTGACGAAAATGATACGGATTCGGTGATCGGGAGCATCTCGAGCCTTGCCAGTCAGATAAAGGTCATACCAATAGTAAGCGATCCCGTTCTTGCCATCAGGATTATTGATAATTGTCCTGAAATAAGTGATATAGCCCTTAAGGGCTCTGAATCCCCTGGATTTGTGGGGTCAGAATCCGCCTTTAGTCTTTTTTCGACAATTCGGACGTATGCCCTGGAAAAAGGAGCGAACACGGCTCTCCACATTTGGGGATCAGTGGCGCGCCCCGAATTGGCGGCCGCTTTTATCTCAGCCGGCGCAATGGGTGTGGTTTTTGAGAGTCTCCATTGGGCCACCGATCTTGTCGAGGCCAGTCCTGAGCAGAAACGGAAGATCGCAGCTATACGACTGGATCATACTGATCTGGTAGGAGGGAATATAGGGGTTTTCTGCAGGCTATACAACAAAGGGAACTCGAAAGCAGTCAGGGAACTGAGAGATTACTCCGGTTCGCTGTGTGGTTCCGAAGTTGGCTCTGTTCAGAGAGAATTTTTCAGGGACAAAATCAGGAAACAGGCGGTCCACGCTCTTGACAGTCAATTTGGGCGGGAAGAATTGATCCCTGTTGGCGTAGAGGCTATATTTGCGGGTGAGTTTGCCAGGCGATATGGGGAAAACACTGAAAAAGCAATTGGCGCATTTATCAGGAAGATATCGCAATGTCTGTCATCATCTCCGGAAGCTTCGAAAAAATTCATCGAGAGTCCGGTAGCGTCGGAGATGGGCATCAGGTATCCCTTCATTCAGGGCGCCATGTCCTGGATTACCGATGTGCCGGAGTTTGCCTACAGGGTTGCGCAAGCGGGCGCTCTTCCAACCATCGCGCTCGGTCTCATGGACGGAGCGACTTTGAGAAGCAAGTTTGGATCGCTTCGGGAGATGATGGGAGAAAAACCCTTTGCTGTGAATGTGATAACCTTGATGGAGAACCCGCACAGAGAGGAGCAGCTCTCGTGGATTGAATCCATCAAGCCCAGGTTTGCGGTTGTAGCGGCTGGAGAGCCTTCTCACGCCGCACAGCTCAAGAGCAGGGGGATAGAGCCAATCTACATTGCTCCAAACGAGGACCTGCTGAAGCTTGCTCTGGAAATGGGAATACGTTTCATCACGCTTGAGGGATCAGAATCGGGGGGGCATGTGGGCGCTCATTCGACAATGACCCTGGCCCAGGTGTGTCTTGACCTTAAAGACAAGTCGCCGGAGCTGTTCAGTGACACAAGGATTGTGCTTGCCGGGGGCATCTTCGACCGTACGACGGCTTTCATGGCCGCAATGGTTGGAGCCAGCGCCATACAGATGGGAACCTGCTATCTGGCGTGTAACGAAATAGTTGAGACAGGCGCTCTCTCAACTCTCTATCAGAGAGTAATACTGGATGCCGAGCCAGGATCCACTGTTATCACCGGCGAGGGTGTCGGTCTCAGGGTAAGATCTGTGAAGACGTCCAGGATAGAGGAAATATGCGACCTTGAACGTGATTATCTATCTGGCAAACATGAGGAGAGCGCTTTCAGGAGGCAGATCGAAGCTTTGAGCGCAGGCAGTCTGTTTGTGGCGGCCAGGGTGACCGACCGACCAGGTGGCGAGCCGCTGAGTGAAAGCGAAGCCCTGGAACGTGGACAGTTTATGAGTGGAGCCTGCTCAGGCTCAATAAGGAAGACGCAGACACTTGAGGAGTTGCATTTGAGCCTGGTGTCTGACCCGGGGTTTCCGAAATTGCCTGTTGTTACATCGCTTGCCGGTAGGAAAAGTAGCGATGTGAAACCCTCATCAAAAACCGCGTCTGGTTCATCCCGGCAAAAAATTCAGTTCAATTCAGCCATCAATGGGCCTGGAAGGGAGCGCATAGCGATAACCGGCATGAGCATAGTGAATTCACTGGGAACCTCTCCGAGTGAAATATGGGAAGCTACGCTCGGCCTGAAAAGCGGGATAACTGAGATTCCTCCTGACAAATGGGACCACAGCGAGTTTTACAACCCACGCCCAAGGGTTTCCGAAAAAACCTACTGCCGATTCGGCGCATTTCAGAATCTGGAGATATCCAGAAAAGATCTGGGCATACCACCGCAGGATTTCAGGACCATGGCCCAAGCCACCAAAATCACTATGTGGCTGGCCAAGAAAGCAATCGAACAATCTGGAATTATGGATTCGGACATACCTCGAGAAAGAATCAGCGTCATGATATCCCAGAACGCTGGAGAGGCGGCTTCTACTCTGGAGGAAATGATAGTCCGGGCTTCGGTAAACAAAATAATCAGGGACGTAAAACGGGCCATTCTCCTGACCCCGGATCAGGAAGAGGCTATTGAAAAAGAGATCAAATCCGGAAGGCTGGCCGTTGATGACACGACCCTGCTAGGTAGACTGAACTGCTCAGCCGGCGGTTTTATCTGCAACAAATACGGTTTCATGGGCCCCAGTTTTTCTGTATCAGCGGCCTGCGCCACGTCCCTGGTGGCTTTGTACAGCGCTTTTCAACTGATTAGAAATGGCATAATCGACGCGGCTGTAATTGGTGGTGGGGAAGAAATACTCACCCCGATGCATTTCCTTGAATTTTCGGCATTAGGGGCCCTGGCTGGACTGTCCGGATCAAACAGAAAGGCGAGCGAAGCCAGTCGACCATTTGACGCTGCTCGTGACGGAATGGTCCTTGGAGAAGGCGGAGGCATGCTCGTGATAGAACGCGAGTCTGTGGCCGTCAAACGTGGGGCTCAAATTTTCGGATACATTACCGGTATGGGCGCAGGTAATAACAACAGGGGAATGGTTGAGTCGTCACGAATTACACAGATCCCTGCCATACAGGCATCGTTTGATAGCGCGGGTTACGGACCGGAAACAGTTCAATTCATTGAATGTCACGCTACCAGCACCAAGCAGGGCGACATAGAAGAAGTCCAGGCTCTCAAATCTGTTTACGGATCAGGCAAGACGACTTGGCTGGCTTCGTTCAAATCACAAATCGGTCACACTCTGGGGGCTTCCGGGGTTAACAGTCTAATACGGGGCATAATGGCGATGAACGACGGAATCATTCCACCTACCTTGAACTACCAGAATCCGGATCCGGACATGGAAATTGAAGATACATCTTTCAAAATCACCTCCGATCCACAGGATTGGCCCGATACCAATGGAAATCCCCGAAGATTTCAGGTAAACGCTTTCGGTTTTGGCGGATCAAATTATGTTGTTCAGCTTGAACAGGGTATTCAGGAACAAGCTCAGAATTTAAAAGCCAGGGCTTTCGGGTCATTCACTAGCCCAAGCCCTGATTCAGTGAAGCCTGAGGTGAACGGAGTATTCGCCTATAAATCTGAGGTTGCGGGCAAGAGTTGTCGCATAGCAGTTGTGGCTGAATCGCAGAGCGCCGCTGAAAAAGCGCTGACGAGGAATGAGACATTTTCAGCGGGGGAAATCCTGACTGCCAAGAGAATAAAGGCATTGGGCAAACAGGGTATTTTCCTTGGGGCGGATTTGGAACAGGCTCCACCTCTAGCCTTTGTTTTTCCAGGTCAGGGATCACATTACGCGGGTATGGGCCTTGAACTCTACAACACGTTTCCCGTGATAAGACACTGGATGAATCGGGCCGCGGATGTAGCCGAGTTTGATATTCTGAAGCTGCTCTTTTATGACAAGGAAGAAGATCTCCAGAAGACGAGATGGCAGCAGCCGGCCTTGTTTACACTCGAATACGCCATGGTCCAGTATCTGGTATCTCTGGGGGTAAAGCCTACAGCCATGGCCGGTCACAGTCTGGGTGAACTTACAGCCCTGTGCCTGGCAGGCGTGTATTCCTTCGAGGATGGATTCAGGCTGGTCAATCAGCGAGCCATTTGTATGGACAAAGCTTGTGGTATCAACGTTGATCCCGGCGTGATGATGGCCTGTGACGCTCCCTTGGAAGTCATCGACGAATTTCGCAGGAACATGGACAAGGTATATATAACAAATATCAATTCTCCTCATCAGATAGTAATCGGTGGTGACACCGGGCAGGTCAAGGAGGTTGGCGCTCAACTTAAACAGGCAGGTTACAGATCAACCCTGCTAAGGGTCAGCATGGCGTTTCACTCGCCGGTCATGGCCTGCATCCACGATGAACTGGAAGAATTTGTCGCAGGCATAGAATTTCATCCGCCCACTATTCCCGTGATATCTAACACCACAATGGCCCCTTTCACGGATGATACAGACGAAATCAAGAGAACCGTGATGGCTCATCTGGAATCGTGTGTCAACTGGATGCCAAACGTCAAAACCCTATGGGACGATTATGGAATACGGCTTTTCGTAGAAATAGGGCCGCGGGAAATTCTCAGCAATCTCATACTTGATACAGTCTCTGAAGCGGACTGCGTTCAAACATGCCTGCCATCGGCTGAAAGCATAATTTTTAGAAACGCTATCGGGCAGCTTTATGCGAGAGGCGCCCTCGACTTGAAGACTACAGATTTGCCAGAATCCCTGAATCGGTCTTCCGGACTCCCTGGGTCGGCAGCCGTCGCCGCGGTTTCCAGGCCAACCGCATGTGTAGCCAAACAGCCACAGGCTTTTGACGCGCTTGAAAACATAATAAATCGGGAAATAAGCTCTTTCGTGTTTCAAAGCTTCGGACGATTTATTAAACCCTCGTTGCTGGAATCAATACGCAAAGAGGTTAATCCATCATGCACGGAAGCCGATTTAGACGCGGCGCTCTCTCGAATGTTCCGGCTGTCTTCAGCCAATCTGGTAAATGTTCCAGCTACCATGCCGATGATCAGCCAGATCCCGGAAAAGGTTGAAACATCTTTGGCCCCGGTTGAAGCGGGCGCAGCCCCGGATGAAAAAGGCACGGATGTGACTGAGAAGGTTATTCAGATAATCATGGAAGTCACCGGCTATGACAGGGAAGAGATTGAGCCCGGGATGGACCTCAGGGAGGACCTGTCCATACGGTCCAGCAGGTTGCCAGTAATTATGGACGCTGTCGAAGGCCAGTTCCACATAAAAGTGGAGCTTGAAGAATTCATGGATGTCAGGACTGTGAAAGATCTTGCAGATCGGATATCCATGGTATTGGAAAAGAATTCGGGGAAGGGACATGAAGTTTCGCAGCCTCCAGAGGCTGACTTGTTTTCCTCTGAGCAAGACCTGGAAAAGCAAACAGCCGACGAAAGCCTGAAAAGAATGGTTTTCAGACGGGTTCCGGTTTCAGGCGATAAAGTTCAACCAGTTGAACTGAGTCCGATGGACTCAGTGTTGATTATATCCGGGGCCACGTCTGATTTCAGTAAACAGATAGGCGATGTTTTCAGGCGCGATTACGGAGTCAACATAGTCCACTGGAGCATCCTGAATGAGTCGGTTGGCGACTCATATAACGGATCTGACCTGCGGACACGTTCGGGAGCAGTCATCATGTCCGAAAAAGTCGGGCAGATTGAGTCGGTTTCGGGACTGGTCCTGGCGCTGGATCACACTTTCGATTCCGTGGTGAACGACCTGTCTGATTTGAGTGATCTGCTGGCAGGATTTTTCAGTGTCCTCAGAGCGTTCCTTGAGTCGAAATCGAGAAAACTCGCCTTCACGGTCAGAAAGTCGAATGGAGTCTCGGCAGTCTTTGAGGAAGGGTTACTGGGAATGTTTTTGACAGGGGCGTTGGAGTTCTCGTCTGTCCAGTTCAGATCGTTGACCCTCGAGACCGGCTATAGCCTGAGATCGTCAATCAGGGCGGCTTTGGACAGGAATCACAAGCCTCTTAAACTGATATGTTCCGAATCCCAAATTCTGACTGAATGTGGCGTAGTCGAGCCATTGATTTTTGAGCCTGATGAAAGGCTTTCCCTGAACAGTGACGATGTGATCGTAATTTCGGGTGGGTGTTCAGGAATAACTTCGGCGCTTGCTGCAGGGCTAGGCGTTTTTGACCCCAAAATAGTTTTTATCGGCCGGACAAAACTGGAATCAAACGATTCACCTAAAGCGGTTCAGACCGGGCAAGCTCTGGAAAAACTCAAAAAACTAGGACTCACGGTTCATTACATCAATTGTGATGTTACCGATCACGCTCAGGTCAAAGCCACGCTTTATCAGGTTGTCAGGAATCATGGGCCAATATCGGGCATCATTCATGGCGCCGGTTATCTGAAGGATGCCTTCATCAAGCTGATGCCAGAAGATGATTTCAGCGGGGTGGTCCAAGTGAAATATCTTGGAGCGCTCAACTTGTTCAGATCTGTTGATCCAATGAAACTCAAATTTTTTATTAGTCTTTCTTCGGCTGCCGCTGTTCAGGGAAACCCTGGACAGGTAAATTATTCTTCAGGCAACAGAATGATGTCCGCCCTTGGGGAATATTTGAGCCAGGAATTCGAGTCAATCAAATTCAAATCCCTCGAACTGCCTCCGGTTGAGGGCGCTGGAATGGCAGAAAATGAAGACATTCGATCACTGATGAAGCGCATGAACGCCGGCTACATATCACTTGAAGAACTTTCAGCAATGTTTTTGCGGGAATTGGCAGTTGGTCCGATTGGAGACTCTACCATTCTGATAATGAAGACATTGCCGGCTCTAAGCTCGGCTCTGCTGGACACCAGCATTCCTGAGGAGTCCGATGATAGTTTCATGGCGGGGGCAGTCTGCTTCAGGAGGAAAGATTTTCCTCTTGTAGATGTAGTCACAAAGCTCGATTTTACTGCTGGGGTCATGGACGCTGAGCGGGTGTTTCAACAGAGCAGGGACCTTTGGATAGTTGATCACAAGCCTTTCAAATTCCTCAAGAAGCCTCTGGTCTCGGCCATAATGGCCCTGGAAACTTTTATGGAATGCGCTCAGATAATGTATCCGGGCATGACTGTTAGAGGAGTTCAGGATGCCAAATTCCTGGACATTATAGAAGTCGGCCCTCAGGATCAGAAAACCGCTGAAATCAATTGCAGATTAGTTGAATCTTCAGCAGGTCAGGTTGTCATTGACGCTTCACTCAAGGAGACGGGTTTAGGCGCAGCCAAAAGTTCATCTGACAAGGCCTTTCCAAATTACAGGGCGATGGTCATACTAGATAGAGGAGACAGTTTTGCTTTGGATATGGAAGGATTTCCGGTGAAGTCCGAGGAGCTGGATACGATTCCTCTGAACAACAGTGAGGTTCTTGCCTGGTATTCGCAACGATCGGATCTTCAGGGACGGTATAGAGTCATGGATGTTATTGAAGGTTCGGCGCATGGGGCCATTCGTGGTCAGATAAATTATCCTCAGGTGAGAGATTTTGAGGCATATCCGGACGCAAAGTACACTTACTCGCCTTACCTGTTTGAGGCATTCATGCATGTCATGAATTTTTACGGAGCGCTTCGAGTTCCGGCTGAAAACAGGTCACTTATTCCTTTTGGAATAGGATCTCTGACCCTGGCGCGCAAATGCGAACCGGGAGAAAGAATATTAATTGAAGCTCGTCGGAATAGTGAAGATGAGAAAGGCGTATCGTGGAATGCGCGGGGTCTGGACCAGACAGGCGCCGTAGTAATGTTTGCCCGGAATGTATCAATGAGATGGTTCAAGCTTTGATAATCTGAAAGTCGGGGGCTTGTTCACTTGCGGGTTTTACTCATAAACAGCAATTTAAAGGGTGACATACTGGCAGCGCCCCCGATAGGTCTGTGTTATATTGCGACCGCCACGGAGGCGGCAGGCCACCATGTAAAGGTTCTTGATCTGTGCTTCTCCGGCAGGAACGTGCGTTCCGATCTTGAAAGCTCCATCAGATCGTTTAAACCCGATTTAATAGGAATTTCAGTTCGGAACATAGACAACGTCAACATGCTTCATTCGGTATCTTATTTGCCCGAAGTGATAAAGCTTGTGAAAAGCATACGGATGCTCACAGGAGTTCCGGTCGTTATAGGGGGGTCGGGGGCCAGTCTGATGCCGGAGAGTGTCCTTCGTGCAACAGAAGCTGACTTCATAATTGTGTCTGATGGTGAGGAAAGCTTCTGCCAACTGCTAGACTGCATAAAAAACAACAAAGCCCCTGTTGATATTCCAGGAGCCGGATTCATATCAGACGATCGTTTTCACCTCAAAGCTCCAGTACTCACCAGTTTTAAATCACCCAGTCCCGACATCGGGCGATGGATTGACACCACTGCTTATCAACATCTGGGAAGCGCTTACAATATTCAGACGAAGAGGGGATGCAGACAGAACTGCATCTACTGCACCTACAACCAGTCGCTCGAGGGCAATCGTATCAGGCTGCGTCCACCCTTGGAAGTAGTCGATGAACTCGAGGAAGTCTATTTCAAGTACCGACCAAAAAGTTTTGAATTTGTTGACTCGGTTTTTAATGATCCGATAGACCATTCCAAAGCCATTCTCGAAGAGATTATAAGAAGACCGTGGAAAGCTGATTTTACCGCCATGGGGGTTCATCCACGGGGACTGGATGATGAATATCTCAAATTAATGTGGAGGGCGGGTTTCAGGTCTTTCATGATAACGCCGGAATCGGTTTCTGACATCATGCTCAGGAACTACAGAAAAGGGTTTGTCAAGGACGACATCATCAAGGCTGCTGAAGCTATTAACAAGACCAGTTTTGCAGCGTGGTGGTTTTTCATGATAGGTGGTCCTGGAGAAACCAACCAGACAGTTCAGGAATCCCTGGATTTTGTGAGTCACTATCTGAGAAAGAATCGGAGAGCCGTCACAAATGTGGCTCATTTCTTCCTGGGCGTCAGGATTTATCCTGATACGAGGCTTTGGGACATAGCGGTCAGGGAAGGGTTCATTGAAAGGCAAACCGATCCCACAGCGCCATTGTGGTATGTAAGTGATAAACTGGACCTCGACAGGGCTGTCGATCAGATTTTTGGCGCTGCGGCTCATTGTCCTGAAATTTATCTGGGCTTTGACGAACGAATGCTGGCCTTCTCGAGAGCTATCGCCGCTTTTTGCCGGATATTTCAAAGACCTGGACCATACTGGAAATACATGCGGTTCGGCAATGTCATAGGAATCAAGACCGGAATAAGATTCATTTTCAAGCCACCGGACGCTGCAAGCCTTGTCCGGGACGCTCTCGAAAGGCAAGGCCACATTCGTCCGACACTGACCGGGAAAATGATTTAATTCTTCGTAGGGGCATCATTTTTTTGTATTATGCCATAGAATATCAAAGAGTTAGCATAGTGAAAGGATATTATTGAGGTTCTTTGAAACTTTTCGCTTTTTTTCTTCCGGTTTCATGGATCAGCAAACTTTTCAAATCTGGCATAAACTTAAAATACTCAAAAATATCTTGCCTTTTGGTGGCTTCATGGTTTATTCTGACCTTTCCATATTTTTAATTTTGAGTTTACTCTGGGAGGGTATATATGACTCTAACGAAAGCAGATATTGCAAAAAAAATTGCTGATGACTGCGGCTTCATGAAAGGTGAGGCCACTGAGATTGTCGAGAAGCTCCTTGATATCGTCAAACAGAGCCTGATAGAGGGTGAAGATGTCATGATCTCAGGTTTCGGAAAGTGGACGATAAAAGGAAAGCATTCGCGACGCGGACGAAATCCTCAGACTGGCAATGAGTTGATGCTCGACGCCAGAAAAGTTATAACCTGGAAATATTCTCCGGTCCTCAAAAAATCCGTCAATCCATCTTCCTAGCAACTTTTTAGCTATCCTTAATATAATTTAATGAACTAGCAGCCGCTTCGGAGAGCGCTCCGAGGCGGCTGGTCGGTTCTGACAATTCTAACCGCCCTTGTCACTGGCGTCTCTGTGTGGTACCTTTATCCAGTTCATGCTATTGGAACGCACGTCGCATGTTGTGTAGATTATTTTACTGGATGAAACTCATCCCACATGTAGATCAGATTGTTTGAGCAAACCAAAAACAGGCTGGGCAAGGGTGAACCCGGGAGTTTTTATGAGGTTCTTCGTGTTGCCATTCCGCTGGTGTTGTCGACATCGTCGCTGACAGTGACACTTTTTGTGGATCGCCTGTTTTTGTCCTGGCAGAGTCTTGAATCTGTAGCGGCGGTCACGCCTGGTGGCATCACATACTTCACTATTTGCTGCTTTTTTCAGGGGGTGGCTCAGTATGTAAACGCGCTGGTAGCTCAATCTCACGGAGCGGGAAACTTCAAGGGAGTAAGCCGATCTGTGTGGCAGGGAGCAATATTCGCCGTGCTTTCGATACCGCTGATGTTGATGTGCATACCGCTGGGCGTGATGGTATTGAACATGGCCGGTCATGATCCAGCTGTCCTGAAACTCGAGACCGAATATTTTTCTATTCTGATGATAGGCGGGATAATAGTTCCCCTGGGAGTTGTTTTTTCAACTTTCTTTTCTGGGCGGGGTAAAACTTCTGTGGTTTTGTGGGGTAACCTCGCTGGAAATATTTTCAACATTGTTATGGATTACATTTTGATCTTCGGGAAGTTTGGTTTCCCTGAGATGGGTATCAAGGGAGCTGCTATAGCTACCTCATTATCCAATATCATACCTTTAGCTTATTGGTCTGTTCAGTTCCTTTCGGAAAAATATCAGGTTCCATACAACACGCGTGGTGAAATTGGGTGGGACAGAAAAACTTTTTTCATCCTCATGAGGTATGGCATCCCTTCGGGAGCCCAGTTTGTCCTCGACATTGGGTCGTTTACCGCTTTTGTCCTGATAGTAGGCAAACTCGGAGTGACAGACCTGGCAGTGACCAACATAGCATTGAGCATCGAGTCGCTGAGCTTTCTTCCCATGGTTGGAATATCCATAGCCACAGCGACTCTTGTAGGCGAATACATCGGTCAGAAGAAGCCGGATATTGCTGAAAAGAGTGTATATTCCGCGCTCAAAATCTCAGTGGTCTATTCGAGCGTTTTGGCCATTCTTTTTTGGATAGCTCCTACGCAACTGCTGGAGCTTTTCAGGGCAGAGGCTGATTCAGGTTTCCATAGTGAAGCTTTTCATGTCCGAGGAGCTTTTGTGGTTCGTTTGATTGGTCTGTATACGGTCCTGGACACTGTTTTCATTGTGTATACCGGAGCATTGAAAGGCGCAGGTGATACACGTTTTGCCATGTGGGCTCAGGTGGTAATTGCCTGGATATTTTTTGTGCCACCGGTTTATCTGATGGTAATTCACTTTGGTATGGGGCTTTATTCTGCGTGGAGTTGGCTGGTTGTCTACGTAGTTGTCCTGGCAGTAGTTTTTCACACGCGGTTCAGGTCAGGATACTGGAAAAGTATCCGGATGATATCCTGAAACAGAAAGCTATTGCTTGGAAGTCAGACAGGCGGTTGTGGAAATTCATGCGAATTTAATATAAATTGAGTAATAACTGAAGCAGGAAACAAATTTGTTACTTGACGTAAGTTATGAACTGTGGTTAACATTTCCCGTTTATGGACATTAATTAACTTGACGCCCAAAGGAGGACTCGCAATGGGGCTTCGAAACTATCTGTTTTCTTCCGAATCAGTGACGGAAGGCCATCCCGACAAAGTCGCAGATAGAATTTCCGACTCAATTTTAGACGCTATGCTGGAGCAAGACCCGAAGTCCAGGGTTGCTTGTGAAACCCTTGTCACTACCGGTGTTGTTCTGGTAGCCGGTGAAGTTACTTCGAAGGCCATTGTTGACATTCCTAATATAGCTAGAACGGCTGTCAGAGACATTGGTTATACCGATAGCGCCATGGGATTTGATTGTGATACTTGCGCGGTCATGGTGACACTGGACAAGCAGTCTCCTGACATTTCCATGGGAGTAACGGCAGGAGAGGGTCTTTTTACGGAGCAGGGAGCCGGAGACCAGGGGCTGATGTTTGGTTTTGCCTGTGATGAGACGCCAGAATACATGCCGATGGCGATAAGTTTTGCTCACAAGCTTACTGCGCGACTGGCTGAAGCCAGAAAAACGGGTGATCTGGATTTCCTGCGGCCTGATGGCAAGTCACAGGTGACCATCCGTTATGAAGAAGGAAAGCCCAAGGAAGTACATACTGTCGTTATAGCAGCCCAGCATGAGCCTGACGTTACTTATGCGCAGATCAAGGACGGGATAATTGAGGAAGTGGTGAAGAAAGCCTTACCGGCTCATTTACTCACCAATGACACAAAATATCTCATAAACGCGACAGGTCGCTTTGTAGTAGGTGGTCCACTGGGTGATTGTGGATTGACTGGACGTAAAATCATCGTTGACACTTACGGTGGGTACGGCGCTCATGGTGGAGGAGCTTTCTCGGGAAAGGATCCGTCCAAAGTTGATAGATCAGCGTGCTACATGGCCAGGCACGTTGCCAAAAACATATGCGCTTCAGGGTTGGCGGAAAAGTGTTTAGTTCAGGTCGCCTATGCGATTGGATATCCTGAGCCGGTATCCCTGATGGTCGATACTTATGGCACCGGGAAAATTGACGATGTAAAGCTGTCCGGGATAATCAATGACCTTTTCAGCTTCAAGCCCGCTCAGATAATATCCTATCTTGACCTGTTGAGGCCGATTTACTCAAAGACAGCGGCCAACGGCCATTTTGGAAGGAATGATCCAGATTTTAAGTGGGAAAGCATTCATAGGGCAGACGAACTGAAGAAAGCTGCAGGACTATAATAAACAAGACGTTTCCGTAAAGTCCGGACAGGATTAAGGAACACAGTATGCGGCCTGAATCGGGGAAATAGAACCCGCGGGGTGTCAGGCTGCGATGATCTAGTTGAAGGAGATTTCATGAATTACGACGTGAAAGACATGTCTCTGGCGGAGGCTGGTAAGCTCAGGATAGAGTGGGCTGAACGCAGTATGCCGGTCTTGAGAATGATACGAGACAGGTTTGCCAAGGAACGACCTCTTGAGGGGATCAGGCTGGCGGCCTGCCTGCATGTGACAACTGAAACTGCCGCTCTGGTAAGAACTCTGGCCGCGGGAGGAGCGGAAGTATACCTTTGCGCATCCAATCCCCTATCGACCCAGGACGATGTAGCTGCAGCGCTGGTGAGTGAGGGCTATCATGTTTATGCGATAAAGGGAGAGGATACAGAGACTTATTACAAGCACATCAATGCTTGCCTCGATCCTTCGCCCCATATCACCATGGATGACGGTGCGGATCTTGTAAGCACAGTCCACTCTCAACGTCAGGATCTGGTCAAGGGACTGCTGGGTGGAACCGAGGAAACGACTACTGGAGTCATCCGTCTGAAGAGTATGGCCGACAACGGCGTCCTTCTTTTTCCGGTGATAGCTGTCAATGATTCCAACACCAAACATTTCTTTGACAACAGATATGGCACAGGACAGAGCACGATAGATGGTATACTCAGGGCGACGAACCGATTGATGGCTGGTAGCAGCTTTGTGATAGCCGGTTATGGGTGGTGTGGCCGCGGTCTGGCTACGCGCGCGTCCGGTATGGGGGCGAAAGTCATAGTGACGGAGGTTGATCCTCTACCTGCGCTTGAAGCCGCCATGGACGGATACCAGGTGATGCCGATGGAATTCGCTGCTCCGATAGGAGACTTTTTCTGCACAGTGACAGGAAACACGAGCGTAATCCGCAAAGAACACTTTGAGAAGATGAAAGATGGGGCCATTGTCTCGAATTCGGGACATTTTAACGTCGAGATAGATATTCATTCCCTCGAGGAGCTAGCGGTTTCCAAACGAGCCATAAGACCTTTCGTTGATGAATACACAATGAAGGATGGTAGAAGATTGGTGCTTCTTGGAGAGGGCCGTCTGATAAACCTGGCCGCCGCGGAGGGGCACCCTTCATCCGTTATGGACATGAGCTTTGCGAACCAGGCTTTAGCAAGCGAGCACCTGGTAAAGCATGGAAAGAACATGGCAAAAGGTGTAACCAAGCTTCCTGACGATGTCGATAATGAAATTGCTCGGCTGAAGCTTGAATCCATGGGAATAAAAATAGACGTTCTTACCCCGGAACAGGAAAAATATCTCTCGTCATGGGAAATGGGAACGTGATATAGTTTGAACATCCGAACTGGCTGTTCGCCCCCCGTCATTCGTGACACCAACATAGGAACAGTCAGTTTCTTTTCAAATATTCGCAGCTTCATTATTGTGAAGCTGCTTTTTTGTTTTGGAAAAAGGGCATGTGAAAGTGTAAACAGTTGAAGAAGATTTGGATGGTTTCCACCGCTGTCCGTTACAGTCTTACCGTCTGAAGAACACGAAGCCTTTTTGGGTCCATTGAAGGGACAGCCTAGCCGACTTTGAGGTGAAAGCATGCGCGTCATAGTATCCTGGATAATTTTGACAGTGTCGGTTCTTATCGTTCCGACTTTTGTTTCCGGCGTTAGAATACAGGGTCTGGGTGGAGCCATAGTAGCGGCCGCAATCCTTGGAATTCTCAATACATTCGTCAAACCAGTGCTGCTATTCCTGACCTTTCCGTTGACTTTTGTGACTTTTGGTCTTTTTATATGGGTCATCAACGCAGCTCTTTTTTACATTGTGGGTAAGCTGGAACTAGGGCTTACAGTCGATACTTTCTGGTCAGCTTTCGGGGCTTCCTTGATAGTCACGATAGTTTCATCGATTATTTACTGGCTGGTTTAAAACAATTCTTTGGCCAGATGGTGATGTATTTTTGTGTGGAGTCCAATATAGTCATCCTAGAATTCCCTGAAGGAGCGTCCTGTGGAAATGGAGTCTCTAGAAACTGAGAAACCCAAACGGGTTATGGTCGTAGATGATGACCCCTTCGTGGCCCGGTTCATACAGGAATCTGTTACCCGTCTCGATTACCACTGCGACCTTTTCACCGAACCTGAAGCGGCTCTTGAGGCCAACAGGGAATCTCCTTACGACGTAGTCATCACTGATATGAAAATGCCTGGCATGGATGGTCTTACCATGCTCAAACACATACGCCAGAGTCCTTACGATACAGATGTCATTGTGGTTACCGGTTATGGATCGGTCGCCAACGCCCTTGACTCTATTAACGCAGGGGCATTTGATTACCTCATAAAGCCGTTCACTATCGAACAGATCCAAGTAGCGATGGTTAAGGTCTTTCGGCATCGTGAGTTAAAAAAACTTGCTAATGAAAGGCACATGTATCTGGAAATGTCGTATGAAGATCCGTTAACAGGGGTTTACAACCGACGTTTTTTTGATGAAGCCCTCAAAATTGAAATGATAAAAGCCAGTCGGCACAGGAGTTCTTTCTCGCTGTTGATGATCGATGTTGACAATTTCAAGGATTTCAATGATCTTTTCGGCCACCAAAAAGGAGACCATGTCCTTTCCAGCATCGGGCGCGTATTCAAGAAAGTCTGCCGCGGTTATGATATTATAACCCGATATGGTGGAGATGAGTTTGCCATTATTTTTCCGGAGGCCGACAAGCAGATAGCAGGGACTCTATGTGAGAGAATAATGGCTGAAATAAGGGCGCTCACTTTTGATTTCAACGGTCATGACAAACTGCCAGTTCAGGTCTCTGTTTCCATAGGGGTAGCCACTTTTCCTGATCATGCCTCAAACGTAAGTGATCTTGTCCGGTGCGCCGACGAAGCGTTGTATGTTGCAAAGTGCGCAGGCAGGAACAATTTCAGGATTTACGGTTCGTAACCTTTTTAGAAAATCCTTTCATACAATTCTTAAAATTAATATTTTTTTCCAAATGAGAACAAAAAGATCATAGTTAAGTCGTATGCTATTGACTTTTTGTCTGAAAATGGTATGTCTCGCCCATTGGTCGTTTTGACGCGCCAACTCCCAAGCCATGATAATTATCATGTAAAGGTCCAATTTAAAAAAGTTTATTGGCACACGGTAAGCGTAAAGGAGAGACATCGTGAGAAAATTTTCAATTGTAATCGCAATTCTGGCATTCTATGCTTTCGCTGACCATGTCGTTTTTGCGCAGGACACCGCAGGGGATATCGCATCGCTCCAGGCTCAGATCGAGCGGCTTAGAAGTATGGTGAACATAGCGTCTGAAGAGGCTGACAAGTCCAAGACCCAGAGTCTGCAGAAGTTGGAGTCCCAGATGCGCACTTGGGAGAATCAACTCTCAAACATAGACAATCAGATATCCCGACTTGACCAACAGATCGCAGCAGCGTCCGATCAGCAGAAGGGACAGCTAATACAGTCTTTGAGCAACATGCTTCGACAAAAGGCTTCAGCGGATGCGGCTCTGGTCAGGTTAAGATTACAGATCGAAGAGGAAGCCAAAAAATACTCTGAGGAGAAATCTATCCTGCTTGGAGATTATAACAGTAATATTGAAACACTAAACGCCCAACTGGAGCAACTCGTCAAGATCGATTGCTGTATTAATGGGACATGCGAGAAGAAGACTGCTCCCGAATGCGTGGCTGCCGGCGGGATCAGGGTTTCAGACTGCGACTTGGACTGCGTAAAAATAAATTGCTGTAAAGAAGGAGTTTCTACTCAGACGACACGTTCAGAATGCGCCTCTCAGGGTGGCAAAGAAGTGGCTTACCCATCTTATGAGTGCGAAACCTTCAAGTGTAAAAAGTCTTCTGGAGAATGTGAGGATCTCACGAGAGCTGCGTGCGAAAATAATGGTGGAACAGTAGGAACAAAAACCGAGTGTCCCTGACACATTCTCTCAAATGTCGACTCCGATAGAAAAATTATTTCGAAATTCCGGCATTTCAATTATCCTGGCTTGTCTAGTCTAAAGACTGTTCCCATCTCTCAGATATTTGTAGCTCCGGCAAATAAGTCGGAGTCTACAAAAATTCCAATCCACATCCATAGTTGAATTTGGTCTTGCTTGTCAGGCAGGGTAACCTGAGCATCCAGCCGGAGCTGCGTCCGTTCAGGTTCATGCCAGGGCAAGTTACCTGTATAAGCTGTTCCATCGCTCATTAACAAGTGTCTGGAAAGATCTCGATATGTCAACAACTGGCCTCTGGAATAATTCAAAGGTTGCGTCCACCTCAAGAATTTTCTAGTATGTTTACTCGAACCTGCGCTTATCCGGGTCTGGAATGTTGAGGGCTATCATGACTCCTCGGGATGCAGAAACAGCAGGCGACGATGATCAGAGAAAACCGATAGCTCTGAGCAAGTTTCTCTCTCGATTGATCTGGCTTTGCATGCTACCTCTTCTGATACTGACCATCTACCTTGCGACAGACCACGTCAAGACCCTCAAAAATCAATGTGATGTGACTGCCAGGGACCTGGCTCATAATGTGGCTAATGCCATTGATTTGCAGCTGCGATCTCAAATTACTTCCTTAAAGGCGCTTGCAGACTCGCCATCCCTGGATGATCCCATAAACCTTGAGGATTTTTATCGGGAGGCTCAGGCTGTTCTAAAAAACTACGCTACTCATGTCATTCTTGCTGACCTTTCATCGCAGATGATTCTCAACACGCGCTCTCCGCTAGGATCGGAACTGCCGAGCCTGCCTGTCCCAAAAGGATTTGCAGCGGCTCCCCATGTTTTGGACACTGGCGATACCGCGGTTGGCGACATGTTTGTAGGGCCTATTGCCAAGGAGCCACTCATCGCAGTGGTTGTGCCCGTAACCCGAAACAACCAGCTAAGGTTTCTTCTTTTAAACGCAGTCGAGACACGACAGTTTCAGAAAATCCTTGCACAGATTGCGGTCCCTGCGAAGTGGTCGATTAATTTGTATGACAGCAAGGGAGACATCATAGCGAGCCGTCATCCTTTGGGCTCCGATGATATTCTGCAGGATGAGGGATCCAAGGATTTTGAGGTTAACTCGAGTTTGTCGAGGTGGCGAGTAAAACTGACAGTTCCACCCTGTGCGTACACAACCCCGATAGTCTGGTCCTCAACTGCAATGATGCTGGCGGTCCTGGTCGCAATCATGACTGGTTTTTGGGGTGCGAGACGGGCTGCCAAGGGGCTTTCCCGTTCAGTGGAGGCGTTATCTACGGCGCCGTTACCAAAAGCTTCTGAACCACTGATTGAGGAGGTGGAGAGGGCGCGTGCAAGATTAACAAAGGCGATTCTGGATCGGGAATCTGCTGAGTTATTACGTTTCCAGGTGGAAAACCGTTACAGCCGCCTGTTCGCAGCCGCGCCTGTACCGATTAGCTTTGTTACCATGAAGGGAGTGATTACCGATATCAATGAACGATTTATCAAGGTTTTTGGTTACACTCTTGAGGAAGTTCCAACTCTGGAGAAATGGAGAGCCCTCGCATATCCTGATGAAAAATACAGGGCTTATGTAGCTCTTACGTGGCAACAAGCCATGAAAAAAGCGCTTTCTGAGAACACTGACGTTCCACCCACGGAATTTCATGTAACCTGCAAGAATGGCGAAGTCCGAATCATGCTGATTTCAGCCGTGATGGTAGGAGAAGGCTTTCTTACAACATTCTTCGACATAACGGAACGCAAGAAATACGAGGAAGCGCTACACGACAGTGAAGAGCGGTTCAGGTTGCTGGCTGATGGAGCATTTGAAGGAGTGGTGATCAGCAGGGACGCAAAGTTTCTCGATTTCAACGAAATATTTAGCCACATGACAGGTTATTCGCAAGAAGAGCTTGTCGGCACGGGCTTTATTTCTATCATACCAGCTGAATATCGTGAACTGGTTTTGAGCCACATTAAAAGGAACAGTGAAGAGGCTTATGAGGCGGAAATAATCAGGAAGGACGGTAAAATAGTCCCTGTCCAGATGCGGTCCAAAATTATACCGTATGAGGGAAGCATTGCCCAACTTGCTTCTGTGCGCGACATAGAGGCGGTTAAAAAGGGAGAGGCTGTGCAAAAACGGCTGGCCACGGCAATTACCCAGGCGGCAGAGGCTGTTTTAATAACAGACGCAGACGGAATCATCCAGTATGTTAATCCCGCGTTGGAGCGCATATCGGGATTTTCATCCGCAGAGGTAACAGGACAGACACCCAGAATTTTCAAGAGTGGGGAGCATGATGAGTCTTTTTACAAGGATCTCTGGGGAACAATAAAATCGGGCAAAACATGGTCGGGACGATTCACGAATCGACGCAAGGATGGGACGCTATATTACGAAGAGTCCACAATATCACCTGTTCGTGACGCCTCTGGAAAGATAGTGAATTTCGTGGCGGTCAAAAGGGATGTTACAGAGTACCTCTCACTTTCGCGTCAGCTATTCCAGGCGCAAAAACTTGAGGCCATAGGAACTCTGGCAGGCGGTATTGCTCACGACTTCAACAATATTCTGCAGGTTTGTCTAGGCTATTCCCAATTGTTGACTGGTGACAAAAGTCTGCCCCCACATCTGATGGACGATGCCAACAACATTTATGAAGCTTCCAGAAGAGGAGCTGACCTCGTTCACAGACTTCTTACCTTCAGTAAAAAGAAAGAAACCAAACTCCAGGCGCTTGATCTGAATCTGCGCATCAATGAAATGAAAAAAATGCTAGAACGAACTATCCCGAAGAACATCGGGATCAAGCTCGTTCTGACCGAAAACCTGGAGTTGATAAACGCTGATCCAACTCAGGTGGACCAGGTAATCATGAACATTGTCGTCAATTCCAGGGACGCCATGCCTCTAGGAGGAAAACTGATCATTGAGACAGCAAACATTCACCTGAACGAGGATTATGCCAAAACACATCTTTATGTGAATCCTGGACAGTATGTGCTCCTGACGTTGACCGACAGTGGAACAGGCATGGATGACGTTACTCTAAGCCGTATTTTTGAGCCTTTTTTTACAACAAAAGGGCAGGGACAGGGTACCGGGCTCGGACTTTCAGTGGTCTTCGGAATAGTAGAACAGCATGGAGGTTTTGTAAGGTTTTATAGCAAGCCAGGACATGGGACAACCTGTAAGATCTACTTCCCGGCGCTCAGAGCAGAGCAGCAGAATTCTCAGGCTTCCGTTCAGGAAGCCTCACGAGGCGGATCTGAAACAATTCTGGTCGTTGATGATGAAGAACAGATCCTGGATTTCCTGGTCAAAGCTTTGGGCAGATCAGGCTATTGCGTTTTGGTCGCAAGGAACGGAAAACAGGCTATAGAGCAATTTGTAAAGCACAGGGAAGAGATAGATCTCTTGATACTGGACTTGATGATGCCAGAGATGGGAGGCGTTGAGTGCCTGGAAAAACTTCTGAAAATCGATCCATCGGTAAAAGTAATTATGTCAAGTGGATTTTCAGCGAACGGAAAAATAGCCGAGAGTGTGAAAGCGGGCTCAAAGGGTTTTGTGACCAAACCATTTGACATCAGCCTTATTCTCAGGACAATTCGTAATGTTCTTGAAGACAGGGTCTAAGTCGTGGTTCCCCGGGGTGACCAATTTACGGGAATCGAGACACCCGACGTGGCCATTAAATTGAAACAGCCTTGGCTAAAGGTCGCAAATCCATGTTCCCATGAAAAATCAGGCAGACACCACAAAAGATACTCCACCTTGAACGTGAATGGAAATTACCAAAGCGCTAGGCAAGGCCAAAAAGAGGCAACAGCAGCCAGAGTCCAACCCAAAGACCGATTCCCCCTATGATATCAAAGAAAATGCCCGCCCTGACCATTTTAGTTATCGGGACCATTCCCGATCCGTAGACTATCGCGTTAGGAGGTGTCGATACCGGAAGCATAAAACCCCAGCTGGCCCCTAATGTAGCCCCAATTGCGGGTGGAACAGGATTGACTCCAGCCGCCATCGCCAATGAGATCATCACGGGGACTACCATATTTGCCGAAGCAGTGTTCGAGGACGTTTCGCTCACCAGTATTGCGATGAAAATGGATCCGAAAGTAATACCCCACATTGAGGTAGCGCCACTCAGAGAAAGGAGTCCTTTCCCGACCGCCTCAGCAAGCTGGGTCTCAAACATCAGATTCCCGAGGGTTATTCCCCCACCAAAAAGAAGAAGCGTTCCCCAATCTATGTTTGTGGCCTGTTTCCATGTCAGGGTGAATTCCCTGTTTTTCCAGTCGACAGGTACCAAAAAAAGTAGAGTCGCGCCGATAAGGGCCGACACACCTTCTGGAAAATATTTGCTGAATGCAAAGGCCTCGCTGGATGTTGCCCCATAGATGATGGCTAATATTCCGGGTATGATCCATAGTGTAACCGTTACCAGGAAGGCAAACAGCGCATTTTTTTGTCCACGGGTCCATCCTCCAAGACTCTGGAGTTCCTGGTCTACATATTCCCTACATCCTTCTATTTTGGTCATTTCAGGCTTGTTGAGATAATACATCAGAACAAACAATATCAGGAACTGGACAATCAGCAACGGCACGGCAAAGCCCATCCACTGAAAAAACGGTATTCGGACCTGACAGAATTTTTCAATGAGCGCTATACCTATCAGGTTTGGAGGCGATCCCACGGGGGTTCCTATGCCACCTGCGCTGGCCGAGTATGCCGCCATTAGCATCATAGCTGTTCCAAAACGAAGCTTCCTGGCGTCAACATTTCTGCCAGTCTGACGAGCCATGATGTCTGACATTGCGTGAACTATTCCGACGGCTATGGGAAACATCATTGCTGTGGCGGCCGTATTGCTGATCCACATGGACAAAAATCCGGTTATTATTCCGAACGCAAGCAGTATACGACCGGTGTTGTTTCCAAGGATCCGCATGGACATGATGGCATAGGCAAAACGCTTGTCCAGCTTATGAACGGCTAACGCCTCCGCCAGGATGAAACTTCCCATAAACAGCTGTATGATTGGATCGGCGAATGGCGCAAAAACTTTTCTGACATCGGCAATCCCGAAGGTGACACAAAGAACCGCTCCAAGCATGGCGGTCATCGGTATCGGTATGGGCTCAGTGATCCACCAGACGCAAACAAGGCCGATTATGGCAGCGAGATTGTGAGCAGTGGGGCTGAGTTCCGGAATTGGAATAAGGTAAAGGAAGATTGCTACCGCGGGACCAAGGAAAAGGCCCACGGAATTTCTCCAAAACTCAAAACGCTCCTCCCGGGAAGAAATGGTTTCCTTGACTTGTGTCTCGCCTCTGTAGGTATCCTTGTGATCAAAACCACCGTTTTCAGTCATTCAGTATCCCTATGTTTCAGTTCCTTGCGAGTTTCAAACAGTATCATCTGCGAGAAGACGCTGTTTTGACGGAATAAAAAGCAGGCCTTGAGAGAAATTCTGTCACGCCCACACGTTTGAGACAACACAAATAATTAAACTGTAGGAACCTGGTACGCTATTATGTGGACCAATGACTCAAAGGACGGCTGCAACATGCATGAATCAAGATTCTCCGGTTTTCCTTCAGGATGCGTAAAATTCTATGAGGAACTGCGTCAAAATAACAGGAAATTGTGGTTCGAGGAAAGGCGCGCTGATTTTGAGAAGAATGTGATGGAGCCAGCCCGTCTATTTGTTCACGATATGGGATTGGCCATCAAGAAAATCGTTCCGGGAATCATTGCGGATACCAGATACGGCAGATCCATATTCAGACCTTACAGGGACACCCGTTTCAGCCATAACAAGTTTCCTTATAAAAATCATCTCGGCATCTTCTTCTGGGAGGGCAGGTTGGCAAAAATGGACTGCCCAGGTTTTTACTTTCACCTGGAACCTCCGATTTTGATGCTCGGTGTCGGCAATCATTCTTTTTCAAACGATCTGCTGCATTTCTACCGTGAATCCGTTGTACATCCCAAGCACGGAAAGTCACTTGTTAAAGCCATTAGGGAGGTTGAATCCAAAGGAGCGTACGAAATTGGAATTCAGAAGTTCAAGCAGGTTCCGCGGGGATTTGACAGGAATCATGAAAACAGGGATTTGCTCCTTTTTGGAGGTCTGACAGCTTCATGCGAAATGGCTTTGCCAGAGATCCTGGGGTCACCGGAACTCATAGATTTCTGTTTCCAAAAGTTTCAGGATATGCGACCTGTTCACCAATGGTTGGCGGAAATGAATGAGCGTGTCATGAAGTCTCGAAAATCGATGGAATAAGTCGGCGATTCAGATTGCCACAGGGGATCATCCGAACAAAAAATGATGTGTCATTGGTCTGGAGTCCGCATCGTTCAATGTCCTTTGGGGCCCAACGGGCATTAACCAAATTTTTCCCGTGCAATGATGCAACTGGATGTAATTCCAACTCAGGATCAAAAAATGCCGGACACCATTGTGGGATTGATTGCAGTGATTCTCGCTCTTTATCTGCTGACAGTAATTTTCTGGCCGGGGAAATTCTGATCGGGCCCAGGCAATGATAGTGATGAAAGACGGTGACTTAATCCAATTAGGTGTGTTCATCCTCACTCTGGTTATCATCACGAAACCCGTTGGACTATACCTGTACAGGGTCCTTGAATCTAAGGATAAAGTCATAGGAATGAGCATTCCAGGTTCAGTGGAACGTTTTCTGTATCGGGCCATGGGGATTGACCCGGACAAGGAACAGACCTGGAAACAGTATTCAGTCTCCCTGATATGTTTCAGCATCACGGGAATTTTCTTCACCTATTGCGTTCTTCGTCTGCAACACCTTCTACCATTGAACCCTCAAAGTTTTGGGCCTATCTCGGGAACATCAGGTTTGAACATTGCCATCAGCTTTGCCACCAACACCAATTGGCAAAGCTACGGTGGGGAGAGTTCACTATCCATTTTTTCACAGATGGTGGGGCTCACATTTCACAATTTTGTGTCACCATCCGCCGGAATCTCTGTCGCAGCTGCGCTTGCCCGCGGTATAGCGAGGCGAACATCTGAAACTATTGGTAATTTCTGGGTAGACCTTGTTCGTCTAAATTTGTATTTTCTAGTCCCCCTGAGTCTCGCAATAGCAGTTTTTATGGTTTCTCAGGGGGTAATTCAGAATTTTGGGCCTTACATAAGGGCTTCTGTAATCGATCAATCATACGGGGGATCAGTTTCACAGGAGAGTGTTGGCAACGGTGTCAAATCCGATCGAATGAATGGCCTTGTCCCAAATACACAAGTGAAAGACCAGGTAATCGCTCAAGGACCGGTTGCTTCACAGGTCGCTATCAAGCTCCTGGGAACAAACGGCGGCGGGTACATGAACACCAACGCTTCGCATCCTTATGAAAATCCTACACCGCTTTCAAACTTTTTTCAGATGCTTGTCATCCTGATGATTCCCAGCGCAATGACCTATTATTATGGTCGGATGATAGGAAGCCAGAGGCATGGTTGGCGCATCTGGGGTGTGATGGCTGTTATTTTTATGTTTTCGGCAATGGTTTGCGTATATTCAGAATGCTCCGGTAATCCTCGTCTCCTGGCTTTGGGCGTTGAACAGTCGCAGGGAAACATGGAGGGTAAGGAGCTGCGTTTTGGAGCTTTCAGCTCTGCTCTGTTCGCTACTGTTACTACTGCCGCAGCCTGTGGAGCAGTCAATTCCATGCATGATTCGTTTACTCCGGTCGGAGGCCTTGTTCCTCTTATGAACATACAGTTTGGAGAGGTCATTTTTGGAGGCGCCGGTTGCGGCTTGTACGGGATGCTGGTCTTTGTGCTTTTAACAGTGTTTCTGGCGGGTCTCATGATAGGCAGGACCCCGGAGTATCTCGGTAAAAGAATTGAAATTTACGACCTCAAAATGGTCGTGTTTTTTTTGATCATCCCCGTAATTACGATTCTGGTTTTGACAGCGTGGACAGTCACCAGTCAATGGGGATTGGCGGGACTTGGTAATAATGGACCTCATGGTCTAACGGAAATACTCTATGCCTATTCCTCTGCGACTGGCAACAACGGGAGCGCATTTGCGGGCCTTAAGACCAATAGTCCCGGATATAATGTGGCCATTGGAATTGCCATGCTGATCGGCAGGTTTTTGATGATGATCCCGGTATTGGCCCTGGCTGGAAACATGGCCAGGAAGAAAACAATTCCGCCCGGATCAGGGACTTTTCCTGCTTCAGGAATAACTTTTTGCGTCTTGTTGATAATTACAATTGCCATTATTGGTTCATTGACTTTTTTCCCGGCAGTGTCCCTCGGACCCATACTAGAGCATCTCATGATGAAAAATGCAGATTCTCTCTTTTAGATTCAAGGACTCTAATGGCTCGCAGAGAGATAAAACTTTTTGACGGCAGAATACTGAGACAGGCGGCAGTAGGTTCACTAAAGAAGCTCAACCCGGTGAGTCTGGCGAAGAATCCCGTTATTTTTGTTACAGAGATCGGGGCCTTCATAATAACCGTGAGTCTTTTTTTTGAATCGCCGGGACAATCTTTGTCTTTTGAAATCCAGATAGTGATCTGGTTGTGGCTGACGGTCATTTTTGCGAATTTTGCTGAGGCTCTGGCGGAGGGTAGGGGGAGCGCTCAGGCTAATGAACTTAGAGCTGCAAGGATCATGACCACAGCCAGGAGACTCCTTGAGGACGGGGTTTCGTATGAAATAGTCCCGGCTGACAGGCTGCGCCGGGATGATATGGTTGTAGTTTCAGCAGGGGATATAATTCCAGCGGATGGAGAGATAACAGACGGAGCAGCGTCTGTTGATGAGTCTGCCATAACGGGGGAATCCGCTCCTGTCATAAGGGAATCCGGTGGTGACAGAAGTGGTGTTACCGGCGGCACGAAGGTTCTTTCAGACAGAATCACAATCAGGGTTACCTCCAATCCCGGAGAAAGTTTTCTGGACCACATGATAGCCATCATAGAGGGAGCAAAACGTCGAAAAACGCCAAATGAAATGGCTCTAACAATACTGCTGTCTGCACTGACTTTGATATTTCTGGTTGTTATACTGACGTTGAAATTTTTCGGAATTTATTCCGGAATAACCTTTTCCACTACGGTGCTGGTGTCATTGCTCGTTTGTCTTGCTCCAACGACGATAGGTGGACTGATAAGCGCCATAGGGATAGCCGGAATGGATCGGCTTCTGGAAAGAAATGTGCTCGCCGTTAGCGGAAGAGCGGTTGAGGCGGCTGGCGACATAGATGTTCTGCTGTTGGATAAGACGGGCACCATAACCCTTGGTAATCGTCAGGCTACTGAATTCATTCCGGCTGAAGGGGTTTCTCTGGCAGATCTGGTAGACGCTGCGCAGTGGGCGTCGCTGGCTGATGAGACTCCTGAAGGTAGGAGCATAGTGGTCCTGGCAAAGCGATACGGTCTTCGCGGCCGTTCCATGGCTGACAGGAAGAGCGCCTCATTCATACCTTTTTCTGCTCGAACCCGTATGAGTGGAGTTGATCTGGACGGGCGCCAGATACGGAAGGGGGCTCTGGATGCCATGAAAAAAGCCGCTGGAGGAACCTTCCCCAAAGATGTTCAGGCCACCATAGACAGAATCTCGCATCGTGGAGGCACACCCATTGTAGTCATAGACGGCATGAAAGTCATGGGAGTAGTCAATCTGAAAGACATTGTGAAAGGTGGATTGAAAGACCGTTTCGAGCGACTCAGGGAAATGGGAATCAAGGTGGTCATGATCACTGGAGATAATCCGTTGACTGCCGAAGCAATAGCTAAAGAAGCCGGCATAGATTTCTGGCTTGCCGAAGCCCGGCCTGAAGATAAACTGAATCTTATACGTCAGGAGCAGTCTAAAGGATTGCTCGTGGCAATGACGGGAGATGGATCGAACGATGCTCCAGCTCTGGCACAGGCTGATGTAGGTGTGGCCATGAACACTGGAACACAAGCCGCCAAAGAAGCCTCAAACATGGTTGATCTCGACTCCAATCCTACCAAGCTGATTGAAATTGTTGAAATTGGAAAGCAGTTACTGATGACGCGAGGGTCACTTACTACATTCAGCATAGCCAATGATGTAGCCAAATATTTTGCTATCATTCCTGCTCTGCTAATCGGACTTTTTCCAGTAATCGCTCCCCTGAACATAATGGGCCTTTACTCAGCTCATAGCGCCATTTTGAGCGCCGTAATATTCAATGCCCTTATCATCATTGCGCTCATACCTCTGGCTCTCAGGGGTGTGAGCTTCAAACCGATGAACGCATCTACTCTTCTGCTACGTAATACTCTAGTCTATGGTTTTACTGGAATTTTCTCCCCATTTATAGGGATAAAGCTGGTTGATCTGATCGTGGTCAGCATTGGTCTGGTTTAAGTCATGAGAAGAATCATAATCAATATCTTACATCAATTTCGGGCTTCCATAATGGCCACAGTGTTGCTGGGCCTCATGCTATGTCTGATTTATCCCGTACTGGTGTGGAGTGTAGCCCAAAGCCTTTTTGGGGAAAAGGCCAAAGGATCTCTTGTTATTTGCGATGGAAAAATAGTTGGATCGCTACTCCTGGCCCAGAGGTTTGAAAGCCCGGGGTACTTTAAACCTCGTCCTTCAAAAGCGGCAGCCGGATACGACGCCTGTTTCTCAGCTGCTAGTAACTTTGGCCCGATTTCGAAAAAACTGATCGATGAAGTTTCGGCACGAGGGAAGCGATACCGGGAAGAAAACGGGTTACCCACTATGTCAATGATTCCGGCCGACGCTGTAACAGCATCAGCAAGCGGGCTGGATCCCCATATCAGTCCCGAGAACGCGGCAATGCAGGTAAAACGAGTGGCCAAGGCACGTTCAATTGATGAAAGCAAACTAATAGAGTTGATTAAGGAATGTTCATCCTCTCCCGAACTGGGTTTCCTGGGCGCTCCTCGAGTTAATGTCATAAAGCTCAACCTTATGCTGGATGATAGATGTCGGAATTAGAACATTTTTCCCGAAAAAGCGCTGACTCTTTCTTGCGCCTTATCCGGCGGGCTAACCGCGGACGTCTGAAAATTTTGCTCGGATACGGCGCTGGAGTCGGAAAAACATACCAGATGCTCCTGGAGGGACATCGCCTTCAGGATGAGGGTATCGATGTGGTGATTGGTCTGCTGGAGTCCCATGGACGAATCGACGTGGAAAGACTGGCTGAGGGACTGGAAGTCATTCCGCGTGAGATCCACGAATATCGGGGAATGAAACTTGAGGAGATGGATCGTCGAGCGATAATGGATCGAAAGCCTCAAGTAGCCCTGATCGACGAATTAGCCCATTCGAACGCCCCTGGAAGCCTGAACCCGAAACGGTACGAAGATGTTGATGACATCCTTGAGAGCGGGATTCATGTCATTACCACGCTGAACATACAGCATCTTGAAAGTCTCTACGACACGGTTGAAAAAGAAACCGGCCTGAAAGTTCGCGAACGAATTCCTGATTCAGTGCTGTTCGACGCCGACGAGATAGTGAATGTTGATCTGACTCCTGAAGATTTGCGCAAGCGCCTCAGAGAAGGAAAGATTTATGATAGAACTCGAATACAGACGGCGCTAGAA
The DNA here is from genome assembly GCA_964542775.1 of uncultured Desulfomonile sp. Taxonomy (GTDB): domain Bacteria; phylum Desulfobacterota; class Desulfomonilia; order Desulfomonilales; family Desulfomonilaceae; genus CAITZA01. The sequence continues at coordinate 86,290 of CAZIVV010000116.1, read as the reverse complement.
CACTTTTTCAGGGAATCAAATCTTGAGACTCTTCGGGAATTGACCCTGCGCGAGCTTGCCGCCCAAATAGATCTGAAACGCCGGGAACATATTCAGGATGCTGATAACCTTTCACCAGATCAGGTTATGGTGTGTCTGAGTTCACGCGGGCCGAACAGTGAAATGTTGCTGAGGTACGCCTCCCGTCTCGCTGGCCGCCTGAATCGAAATTGGTATGCGGTATATGTTCAAACTCCCTCCGAGGCCCCCTCCGTGATCGACTCCACAACTCAGGAAGCCCTTTCAGGGACTCTTTGTCTCGCAAAAGAACTGGGAGCTTTGGTTTTCACTCACAAAGGGACGGACGTTGTAACAACGATCCTGAATTTTGCCAGGGAGTACCGGGTGGGTCACATTGTAATCGGCAGTCCCGGAAAACTGACCCTATTGAAGAGACTTACCCTACGCAAGAACCTTGTGGAACGTCTAATAGACCTGACTCGTGGAATGACAATTGTAGTTGTGGATACGCGTAGATACGAACAGGGGGCATCCCAGTATCCCGAGCAGACAAAAAGATCTGCTCCAGAGCCACTGGACGAAGCTCCCCGGGAAAGTGAATCCCTGAGCGCGTGTTTGAGTCTCGAGAGGATCCTTTTCTGGGATCAGGCAGTGAGCCGGGAGAGAGCCATCAGGGATTTGTTGCAGTCAATAACGGTGATTGAACCGGATGACAGGAAGTTGATTCTGGCCAACTTATTGCTACATGAAGAGGCATCATCAACTTTCCTCAATGAGGGGGTTGCATTTCCTCACGACCGTCTGGCACAATTATCCAGACCAGTGGTTGCTTTGGGGATTGCCAGACATGGGGTCTGTGATTCATCGACCGAAGAACCGATAAAAATGGTTTTTCTCATACTTACTCCAGAAGGTCAGCCAAATTCTCAACTCAGACTACTCAGTGAAATCAGTCGGATTTTAAAAAACAGGCATCTGGTCCAGTCTTTAATGGACGCGAAAGATTCAAAGGACATTCTACTGGCGTTTGTTGGTATGGAGTCTGGGGAAAATACCTTTTATTAGAGGCCATGAACTTGTTGTCAGCATATCCTGGGCAATAATTCTCCAGACGGTTCCGCTAGAATCCTTGCTCCGCCGATTTTAGTGTTTATAACCACCCTGGACAAATATTTCGACGATACTTCACCAATAATTTGAGCATTTCTCGATATTTCACAACGAGACATCAGATCTAGAGCTCGTTTGCCACTTCCTTTCCTGACTACAGCCACAAGTTTGCCTTCGTTCGCAGCGACAAGAGGGTCAATGCCAAGTATTTCTGAGGCTGACCTGACCTGAAGATCTATTGGGATGGCAGTTTCGTCGACAACTATTTCAACTTCAGATCCAGAGGATATTTCGTTAAGGGTTGCAGCCAGACCACCTCGGGTAGGGTCACGCAAGAACTTCAGATCGTCTCCCAATTCCAGAAGACCCTCAACAATTGGCCAAATGGAAGCTGAGTCGGACTCTATATTGAAATCGAATGAGAATTCGGCTCTGCTCAACATTATGGCCATACCGTGATTTCCGACAGGACCACTGACTATTATCTCATCGCCCACATCCACAGCATGGTGGCCAAAAGTAAACGGATGTTCAATCTTGCCAATACCGGAGGTGTTTATAAAAATTCTGTCTGCGCTACCCTTGGGAACAACCTTCGTGTCTCCGGTAACTATTTCAACACCTGCTTCATCCGCAGCCGTAGACATTGTCTCGATTATCTGGTCCAAATCAGCCATGGCCAGCCCCTCTTCAAGGATCAGGCCCAGTGAAAGAAATTTTGGACGGGCTCCGGAACATGCCAGGTCGTTACAAGTGCCGTGGATTGCAAGTGATCCTATGTTGCCTCCAGGAAAAAATAACGGAGAAACTGTATAAGAATCAGTAGTATAAGCTATGCGATCTCCGAGTCCGTCTAGCACGATCGAATCAGGGAGGGAGCTTAATTTGCCACGGTTCAATTTGGGTATGATTGAGCCCTTGACTAAACGACTGGACATTTTTCCGCCACCGCCATGACCAAGAAGGACTCGTGAATCACTAAATGATGCCATTTATTTAACCGCCCCATATTTGTAATAAGCAGCGCAGGTTCCCTCTGATGAAACCATGCAGGGTCCTACTGGATCCTCTGGAGTGCATTCCGTTCCAAATAGGGCGCACCTGTCAGGCTGAAGATTTCCTGTCAAAATTTTTGCGCAACGACACCTTGGGTCATCCCAGGCTTCAGGAACGACCACAGGAAGCGCTGATACAGCGTCGAAGCGAGCATAGGGGCCTCTGAATCCAAGACCACTACCGGGAATAAGCCCGAGACCTCTCCACAATGCGTCACATGGTTCAAAAACTTCATTGGTCAGAGCTTGTGCAGCCATATTCCCCGCGTTGCGAACAACCCTTCTGTAATCGTTGACAATCCTGGGTTCCCCGTTAACAGCCATTTCGACCAGATCACGAATTGCGACAAGTATGTCGAGCGCTTCAAAACCAGCCACTGCTCCGGGTTTACCATACTTGTCGGCAAGATACTGGAAACAATCCGAGCCAATAATAGCCGAAACGTGTCCAGGTAAGATGAAACCATCCAGGTCAGGTTTTGAGGCCAGAATGTTCAATGGTGGGTGTATTGTCTTGAAAGCCGGCAAAACAAAGAAATTTTTTAAATCCGAAGCCATAGCGACTTTAACCGTAGCTGCTATGGTTGGAGATGTTGTCTCAAAACCGACTCCCAAAAAGACTACGGGTCGCGCAGACTCTTTTTTGGCAATTTCAATACAGTCCAGGGGCGAATAAATAATTTTCACATTTCCGCCCTGTGACCTGAATTCGGCTAACGATCCAAACGTGCCAGGAACACGGATGAGATCTCCGAAGGTAACAAGGCAGGCGTCATAGTTTTTGCCAATCAAAACGGAATGATCTATGAACTGCTTTTCGGTGACGCATACAGGACATCCGGGACCGGAAACAAGGGTAACTTCAGACTCCAGCAGACTCTTGAGACCAGACTCGTGTATGGCCATAGTGTGAGTGCCACATACTTCCATAAATTTCAGTGGCCTGTTTGTGGTGGCGCATATGTTCCTGATATCCCGGATCAGCTTTTTTGCGGCATAAGCCTGATTATTGGTGGTCAATTGTATTCCTCATCTTTGGTCGCCTCCGCCAATTCCTTGAACAGATCCAGCCTTATTTGCGCCTCCTCGGGATCAAGCGCTTCTATTGAAAAACCGGCATGGATTATCAAATAATCTCCTATCTTAACATCCGGAGTCATGATCAGGCTCACATCAGCCTTCACTCCACCCGCGTTAACCCGACCCGTGCCTTCTCCCGTTATCTCAACCAGTTGCATTGGAACAGCCAAACACATTGCAAATTTCCTTGTCGTTTATTTATTGATACCCTGTCAAATTTATCCGGTGACAAAGCTCAGAGATTCGTAAGCGGACGCCACCTGACCTATGGCAATACCTCCATCATTAGGAGGAACAGCTTCATGGGTTATTGTTTTTAAACCTTTTTTTGTAAGGTATTCAATGGATTTCTCCGTGAGCAGTCTGTTCTGGAAACATCCACCTGTCAGGCCAACCGTGCCGATGCCTGTCCGGTTTGCAGCGATTTCAACAGTGTCAGCCACGATGGTAGCCATGGAATTGTGAAATCTGGCTGACATTATGGGCGCAGTCGTTCCGGAGGTAACGTCGTCGGCCATTTGTGCGATCAGATGAACAGAATCCGCCTCTATGAGATCTTTATCGAAAATTTTTATATCATATTTGCCGCATTCTTCGGGGTCCGCTATCCCCTCGAACCACATCGAGGCCTGACTTTCAAAGGTTGTAGTTCTTCTGAAACCGGCCAGTGCCGCCGCTGCGTCAAAAAGTCTGCCGGCTGACGACGTAAGCGGAGAGTTTATGCCTTTTTTGAAAGTTTCAATCCACAAAAGGGCTTTGTTGAAATCCGGTTCCAGTAAATGCCTGAACCTTTCTTCAAACTCATTGGGATCGGCCAGCCACAAGATTGTGGACAGTATTCTGAGCGGCTCCCGGATAGCTGCCTCGGCGCCGGGTAATGGGAAGAGGCCCAACCGGCCCAGGCGAGTGAACGATTTCCGGTCTGCAAGAAGGAATTCACCACCCCAGATCATTCCATCAGGGCCGTATCCAGTCCCATCGAAAACTGCAAACAGTGTGGGAGCGTCCATTCTGTTTTCAACAAGCAGGCTGACCGCGTGGGCATGGTGATGGTAAACCGGATGCAGTTTCATATCAGGACGTCGGGCCAACTGGCTGCTAAAATATTCCGGATGTGGGTCAAAAGTCATCCAGTCAGATTTAACCTCAAGGTAATTCTCCAGGGTAGAGACTGCCTTGGCAAAATAGTCCTGAGCGATAGGGGAGGCCAAATCCCCTACATGGGGTCCTGGAACTATTTGGGTCCCCTTGAGCAAGGCCGGGGCGTTTTTGAGATCTCCACCTGTTCCAAGAAGAGCCTCAAATGAAGGATTTGGTGTTTTTTGAAATTCATCAGTATGGCCGGATTTGGAATTGTCCTGACAGGCAAGCTCAAAAGCCCCCGGAACAAAACCCCGTGACCTCCTGAACACAACCGGTCTGTTCGCAATCACTCTTACAATCGAATCATCCGCCCTCAATACGATTTCACGGTTGTGCAAAAGGAAAGCGTCTGCCAAATCATGCAGACGATGAATGGCTTCGTCATTGTCTTTACAGATAGGTTCCTCTGAGCGGTTTCCCGATGTCATTACCAGCGCTGAAGGCAATTCATTCCTGCTCAATCCAGGCCGCCTGAATAAAAGGTGATGAAGAGGAGAATAAGGTAACATTACTCCGATTGTTCCCATCCCCGGCGCTATGGCATCTGCCAGCTTCATACCGCGGGATTTCAACAGCACAATTGGTGAGGCCATGGATTCAAGAGCCAACTTTTCTACAGAAGAAACAGCGCAGTATTTGACCACTTCTTCAGAATCTGCAAACATCACGGCAAAAGGTTTTTCAGCGCGTCCCTTGCGAACCCTCAACAAATTCACGGCTTCTTCGTTTAAAGCGTCGCATGCCAGGTGAAAACCTCCAATACCCTTCATGGCGACAACTTTTCCTTCTTTCAGCAAGCTTATTGTGTTGCTGATCGGATCGCCGGCGATGTAGTGGCCTGATGAACTCAGAAGCTCCAGCGATGGCCCGCAGACAGAGCATGAATTTGTCTGGGAATGAAAACGCCTGTCTGAAGGATTCCCGTACTCTCTCTGACAATCAGGACACATTTTGAAATCCGACATGCTTGTCCTCTCCCTATCGTAAGGAAAGGATCTCACCACCGTGAAACGTGGGCCGCATATAGTACACGTCGTAAATGGATAGAGAAATCTGCGATCATTATGGTCGAACATTTCTTCAAGACACGCCGGACAGATGCTTACGTCTGGCGGGATGGGCGTGGTCTGTCTGTTGCCGGAAGAGCTGTCTTTTATGCGAAAATGTTTCTCTCCGAGTGTAGGAACGGATGAAACTGAAATTTTCTCGATTTTGCCGGGAACAGGAATGTTGCGCTGAAGATTGTCCAGGAAAAGTCTGCACGAATCTTCGGGGCCTTCGATCTCTATTGTCACCGCGTCGGATGTATTAATGACCCATCCAGCAAGGTTAAAATCAGCCGCCAATCTGTGGACAGTAGGACGACAGCCTATGCCCTGAAGAATTCCATGTAGTTCTATATGGTTCCGGATGTCAGTCATGAAGTTGATGCAAATCCGTAGAGTTATAAGAAAAAAGTGGTTTGGCCTGAAAGACTATCGACGGGGTTGTAACCGGGGTCCGAAAAGCGCCGTTCCGATCCTGACAATGGTAGCGCCTTCCTCTATGGCTGCTTCGAAGTCCCCTGTCATTCCCATCGACAACTCCATCTGGTTATCCTTCAGGACTCCTTCATCAAGCAGCTCATCCCTAAGATGTCTTAACTCAGCAAAAAATGGCCTTGCCTTTTCCGGGTCGTCAAAGAAGGGAGGCATTGTCATCAGCCCTACAACCTGAAGATGCTCATATTCCCTGGTAGCCTCAACAAGATCGTGAACCTGATTTTTTTTCATGCCGGATTTCTGAATTTCCCCGGCCAGATTCACCTGAATCATCAGGTCAAGCTCTTTCCCCAATTCTGCGCAGGCAGAATCCAGTGGCTTCAAGATCCTTGGGTCATCGATGGTTTCAATCACATCGAAAAGTTCACACGATTTGCGGGCCTTATTACGTTGGACGTGACCGATCATGTGAAATTTCACATCTTCCGGATAGACAGCCGGCTTTTCCGAAGCAGCTTCCTGAATGTAGTTGTGGCCAATTAATCTTATTCCAGCCCTGATTGCTTCTTCAATTTTCTCGCGGCCCTGACTTTTTACTGCGGCTACAAGCCTGACACCTTCGGGTCGACGACCGGACCGTTGAGCTGCCGAGTCCATTCTGGAAAGTATTTCGGCGAGGTTTTCAGCAATCATCACTTTCGCTCTTTCAGAAAATCATAAACCTTGAGTCTTTTTAATTCACGCGCCACCTCGCAAAGAGGGAGCCCAACCACGTTGGTGTAGGAGCCACTTACCCGTTGCACAATCGCTGAGCCAATTCCCTGTATGGCATAGGCGCCTGCTTTGTCCATGGGCTCGCCTGTCTCGACATATTCCTCAATCTCTTGCCGGTCCATCTCGCGGATGAAGACTTCACTACGAGAAAAGCCTGTCACAGATTGTTCAATACAATCAGAGTTGATCAGGGCATAACCAGTAAAAACTTCATGGGACCTTCCCGCCAGACTGCTCAACATGGTCCTTGCTTCATCCCTGTGCGCAGGTTTGCCAAGAATCCTTCCGTCTATAACCACCACAGTGTCGGCGCCCAATGTCCAGTAATGATTATAACTGGCTGAAACCTCGCGCGCTTTCTCAAATGCCAGACGCCTTACTCCCTCTATTGGAGATTCCTGTGGAAAAAATGATTCATCTACGTCAGATGGAATCACTTCAAACCTGATTCCAATGCCCTCAAGAAGATCTTTTCTCCGAGGGGAGCCGGATGCCAGAATCAAATCAATATCTCTGTCTATAATTTTTCTGCTCATAAAGTACTTTCGCAAATACCACAATCGACATTTTTACTTTTCCATAGAATAGTATATCACAAAAGTCTTTTTAGGAATATACAGGGAATCATTTGGAAAAATAGACTCTTGTGTTTTTAGATGCACTAAGTGCCTCAGATACTCCACAAAAACTGGACACTTAACCGTAGTCTTGATAAAAGATAGGCACTTTACAAGATGAAGAGGAGCGCTATGCCATCGAACCATTTCTTGTTTGAAACCCTAGCTATTTGCGCAGCTTTGACACTTTTTCTGACTGTGTCAGTGGAAGCCGGCAAGGAACTGACCACACCTTCTGGACTAAAGATAGAGTTCATGCAGGAGGGAAAAGGACCTAATCCAAAATCAGGACAAAAAGTCACCGTTCATTATACAGGAACACTGATGACGGGTAAGAAATTCGATAGCTCGAGAGACAGAAACCAGCCGTTTACCTTCACGCTGAATGGTGGCGAGGTTATTCGGGGATGGGATGAAGCGGTCTCTTTGCTTCCGATAGGTAGCCGCGCGAAAGTGACCATACCGCCACACTTGGGATACGGTCCCTCCGGCGCAGGTGGTGTGATTCCTCCTAACGCGACACTGGTCTTTGATATAGAACTTATAAGCGCAAAATAGAGTATGACGGCGTCAGGGGATATTTCTCTGAGTTAAGGGTCTGTCAGTTTCTAAGCCTGAAATTTGGAGCCATTGATACTCTCGACGCCGGCGCCTCAGCATGACTCCGTTTCTGTGAATTTGCAAAGCTGGACATCCTTGACTGGATGCGGTTCTTTTTGAAAACGGCACATAAATTCGTCCACTGTAAGTATTGACCAATCCATTTCGAATTGGCTCAGATTACTGGAGAAAACATGCCCGATCTATGGGTTGCGGTAATAATGGGAATAGTGGAGGGCCTGACAGAATTCCTGCCTGTTTCATCCACTGGACATTTGATCATAGCCGGAGATCTTCTCAGTTTCACAGGTGACAAAGCCTCATGTTTTGACGTTTTCATCCAGCTTGGGGCTATACTGGCGGTGGTAGTTCTGTATTGGAGGCGATTTGTAGGCCTGTTACCAACAGGTGATCTCCGATCATCCCGTGGATTCAGTGGTCTCAGGGGAATATCTCTGCTCGGCCTGACTACATTACCGGCTCTGGCCTCCGGCTACCTGGCGCATCACGCAATCAAGGCTTATCTTTTCAAACCGGGAACGGTAGCGCTAGCTCTGGCAGTTGGTGGGATAGGGATACTGCTTGCCGAGAAATACAGACCCAAATCGAAAGTATTCGAACTCGATCAAATGGATTACAAACAAGCTCTCTTCGTAGGCTGTTTCCAGTGTCTGTCACTGTGGCCAGGGATTTCCCGTGCTGCTTCAACTATTATAGGTGGACTCTTGGGCGGACTGGACAGAAAGACCGCTACTGAGTACTCATTTCTGGCAGCAGTTCCGGTGATGGTAGCAGCCACGTCATTTGATCTCATGAAATCCTGGAAGTTTCTTGAAGCTCAGGACATCATGTTTTTTGCCGTAGGGTTCGTTGTTTCGTTCATCTCTGCAGCCATAGCCATTAAGGCATTCATAGGTCTGGTTCAGAAATGGTCCCTGGCTCCATTTGCCTATTACAGGATACTCATAGCGCCCATTATCTACTTCGTGATGGTTCACCAGACGGCATAACCCGAGTGGTGTTGTCTGTCCGGGAATTTGGCTGGATGTTTGCCTGACGTCTTCATGAATCCGAACTATTCAAGTGTGTGAATCAGGAGATAAATTTCACTATTTCATCATGAAGTTTTGGCCGAAGGATTTTTATCCTCAGGTCTGGTTCGCCCATTATTACGCGGTTGGTCAGAAACACCGCCACAATGTGCCGCTGAGGGTCTATCCAGAAAGATGTGCCTGTAAAACCGGTGTGACCAAAGCTGGAATCGCTAAACAGAGATCCACATGAGGCCCCCTCGCCGGATTTTGTGTCAAAACCCAGGGCGCGTGAACTTTCCTCGATGTAGTTACAGGGCGTAACAAATAATCTGATTGTGTTCTGGTTGAAAAAACCGCCGGCATTTTTCAGACTGGTCAGGAACTCTGCACACGCTGAGGCAACTCCTCTGGCTGTTCCGAAAAGCCCCGCATGACCTGACACTCCGCCCAGCGCCCTCGCATTCAGGTCGTTAACAAGTTCCGGGTCATCTCCTCGCCGAGTCTGAGCGATATCCAGTGATCTTCCCGCCGGATTGAACAGAAGCTTATCCGATAGACTCAACGGCTCAAAAAACATATCCCGGGATAGTTCATCGAGTCTTTTACCGGTCTGTTTTTCAAGAAGATACGCGAGTAACACAAAACCGGAATCCGAATAAAGGCTTCCAGTTCCCGTAGGGTAATCAAGGGGTTCGTTTATTATCCTTTCCAGAACAAACCTGAACTGGTCCTTTCCTCTTTCAAAAAGATAATATGGCCGCCATGCGTGCAATCCCGAACTGTGCGCCAAAAGAAGGCGAGGAGTTATTTGGCTCTTATCACTGGGAATATCAGGCATCCAGTAATCAAGGGTCTGGTCCAACGAGTCAGGGCTGTTTTCAACGATCTTCATCCAGCAGGATGTAGTAGCCAAAATTTTGGTGAGCGAAGCCAAGTCGAAGAGCGTCTCACTACCCACCGGACGTTCATTTGAAAATCCTGTTGACCCGATGTATTCCTCGAGAACCAAATTGCCATTCTGGATTATGACGAGCGCCGCAGCGGTGAACATATTTTCCTGATGAGCCTGATATAAAATTTTCAGCAATTTTGACGAGCCCATGAGTGTCCTCAGGTTTTCATCTGGAGCGACAAAAGATTCGGATCAGTTATCTGACCGGTCCATGAGTTGATTTCTGGAGAGGCGCTCCGTGGAAAGCCAAAAGGGCCAATGATCCTGGCCCCTGATTAAATATATAATCGTGTGGTCCCTTGAGAATTAGCATGGAATGAGGCGTTTTTCCGGAATCCAGCATGGATGAAAATTTTTCTATGGACTTCAGAAATACGTCACCATCACTTGAGACCAGCTGTATTGAGCATTTGCGTATTCTTTCCCGATTGGTCCTGATCAGCTGACTGTAAGTATCCATGAACGGACCAACTGCGGCCTGTACCGACCCTACGCGTTGAAATACGTCGGGGTATTTGAACCCATAATACATGGATCGGGCGCCCCCCATGGAAACGCCGTCAACTCCAATCCTGGAGCGGTCAACACGATAATGCCTGCAAAGAGCGGGAAGCAGTTCATCCATGATATATCTTTCATACTCAGGAATTTCCAATCCATGCTGGGCCGTCAAGAGAGGTGAGTAAGGGCAAACCAGTATGACACCTTTGTACGGGTATTTGTGTAAATTGCGGTTGAATCTGTCTAACTGATCCTGACTGACAAGTCCCCTAAAATCAGATTTTTTGAGCTTTCCTGCAGATAGCGCATTTGCCGCTTCATCAGCCTTGTAATATGAAACCCATGCCAATGATCCCTGACGCGGGCTTCTGGAACACTCTCCAGCTCCACCAAAGGCGAGGACCATAGGGTAACTCGTGGTTTTGTTCTCAAAGTAATCCGAAGGTAGGCTGACAGCGCAAATGGACTCAGGAAAGTGTTTCGACTTGATGGTAAAATATTCGGTAGGTGTTATAAAATTGCCTACTTTTTCAGTGATTGGCGCATGTTCCTCGGCGCTTGGCTCGTCCTTCGAAATGCGCATCCTGTTTTCGACCGGCAAATTCTGCTGCCGTTTATCGACCTCCTGGAGTTGGCTCACCCCTGCGGCTTGCGTTTCCGTCTGCTCGACAGGAGTTTGCCTCTGCACATTTTCTGTGCAGCTGACACAGATGATCAGAGCAAACAAAACAAGCGATAAAAATTTTTCCTTAAGTTTAATTGTGATCATCCGTTTGACAGATCAGAGCGACAAGCTCCCAATTTTTGAAAGACGTGGTCTCTTAAGTCAGCAAGACCTGCACCTTAAGCGATTCCTACCACAATGCCGGCAACATCCTTGTGTTTGTTCCCGAATTGACATGTTTTGGCCGTGAGGTTTCGTCTGTGTTCGGTGTAGATGCGATCACCGGCGCTAGATTCTGGTTTATTCCCATTTCTTTCATGTTTTTCGAAAACTGACGGGAGAACCAGTACAGCGCCTGATGTCCGTTTGGGTACCTGTAAGCGCAATAACCGTGTCCGCAACTTTCAAAAACGCTAACCGTTACAGGAAACCCTGCGGCCTTCATGTCCTCGACCAGTTCATACAGACGACCTCTGTTACTATACGTATTGCAGCCGTCCCTCTTGTTGGTGTTTATGTTGTAAACAATGCCACCAGCTTTTTTGATGCGGGCTACATTGCTTCTCCAGACATCCGGAACCATGGGGTAGCTACCCAGATCTGTCTGTTGTCCTCCAGCATATCCGAAAATATCCGGTCGTCTGGCAGAGATCATTATGGCCTGGGCTGCGCCTGCGCACGCTCCATCTATACCCCTGAATCTGCGATCCGGTATTGTCCTGTAATGCGAGTCTATGAACGGAATGACTTCTTCAATGAGGTACTTTTCATACTGTCCGGTGGCGCCTCCACCCGGATTCCACAAGGAAACGGCAATAAGATCATCGTATGGATTCTCACGAAGCCATTGATTAAACATCCTGAGTTCCTGATCATTAACATTTTCCTGAAAGCTGGCCGGCGTCAGATTCCCCGACTTTAGATTGTCCATGACCAGAGGGGTCTTACACCAAACAGACCAATAAGTCGCTCCTCCAAGTTCAGGTCCATTGTCCCACCCAGATTTTCCGCCAAGAAGATACACAACACCATAACGGCGGTTTAGATCAGTCTCATAGTTTTCTGGGAGCATTACATGAACAGGGAATGGGCCGGAAACATTCTGGCCGCCTTTTGCGCGGGCGCTCTTGTATACGTTGGAATGAACCCGAACAACTTCTATGTAGTGTTTAGTTCTCAGAAATTTTGTCCGAGCCTCTATTTCTGACCATGGTTCTTCCTTGACTGCGGCACCGGATAAAGTCGGACATAATATGGCAACAGCGAGAAAAATTCTTAAAAGAAGAGAAACCGCTCTCATGAAAGACCTCCAGCAAAAATCGTCGCTCATCTATTAACAATCACAGTAGTGACTTTAGTGATTGTGCTGAATCACTACCTTACATTAACCATGTAAACCTTAACAGGGAAGCCCTGCTGGTCAACAGTTGCGCCTTCCGGCGGGTCCATCAGAATAACACTACTCTTAACGTTGACACCTCTCAAAGCGCAGCGGACGTATATGGGGTAAGTTCCCGGTCGTCCCGCTGAAACCTGGACCTGCATTTCATAGGTCTTTTTTTCAGCCCACAATTCGATCCAGAGTTCCGCCATGGGGACCTTTGTGCGAATCTTGTCAGAGAGAACAGATAAAACAGTGCTTCCCGCTCCGTAAATTCTTCCTGGTTTTGCTGAAACAAGCTTTAATCCGGATGGGTCCGGAGAAGATACGGTTATGCCGCCGTAATCCGACTCAGCGCCCAAATTCTGTGCCTGAACGCTAATTGTAAATGTTTTTCCTGCCTGAACTTCTGTTGGGATTTTTACGTTCAGAATCTTTGGCTCAGCCTCGCGCGGCTTGGCTACCTCAAACAGGTTAGCTGTCCATTCAGCGCCATCTATCCTTGTTTCTACAAGATACTCGCCTTCTACAAGATTGCTACGCGCTGATGTCTCAAAATCTTTCGGAAACCTCACCTCGATGTCAACACCCTGTGGTGGCATGTTGAACGCTTTGGTCACGTCGAACTGTGGCCCTCTAAGCCTGATTTCGAGGTTTCTCGGAGAGGTTCCCTGATTCCTGAACCAGAATTTTATCGAGTCTTTTCTGTCGTCAACAAACTTGGGTATGTGAGACATTAATTCCGGAAACGATTTGAATGTTTTTCCCGCAAGATGGGTAATTTCTATGTTGGGCCCTTTCGTATCAGCTGGCTTTTGGGATAGTTCGGCTGCATGCCTCTCCTGACTTTCCGTTTTTTGGGCTGATGGGGCTGCGATCTCCTCAGGCCTGGCAGATGCGGCTGGTCTGTCATTTTTGGGGCCTGCATCCGAAACCGTTTGAGTCTGTTTTTCAGCAAAGGATTTGGCTGAGTTGTCAGCCGCCGTTTGCACGGGAACAGCAGCCTCAGAAAGGTCAGCTTCCAGTATCAGTATCTGTTTTTCTTCCCCACGCGCTCCCCTGAACTGGCTCATGAACCTGTTAAGCCCCTGAGCAGAATTTATGTTCATCTTGTGAACATTACTTCTTCTTGTCGCGTGATATAGCCATATCGCTCCACTTTTATCGGGGATCATCAGAACTACATGGTAGTGCAGCAACTGATAGCCCTTCTGATTGGTAGGCCTGCTGATGCTACCAAAATAGACTTTTCCGGGTTTCATCTTTGACAGAACTTTATTCCACGATTTCGTATCATCCAGATCAAAGCCCCTGAGTGAAACTCCATCAGCATTTTTTAGATCATGAGTCTTACCGTCAGGCATCAGGACTCTGGGGTTGTGAGCCTCTGCAAGGTTCAAAATCAGATCGTACCCGAAGTCCCAATCCTGTCCAAGGGATGATCCAGCTCCACTGTTACCCTGACGATCATGTGAAACTTCGGCCAGAGTCCAGTTCCGGTTGTACAGATATCTCGCAACTGACACAACAAGCCCGCTGCAGTTGAGACCGGGAGTATCGAATCGTTTGCCAGGGGTATCAAATGTCGTGAAGACTCCCTGGTCATCAAGTGCGCCGTCATCCCGGTAGGGAATTCCAAGATGCGTGTCCGCTATCTCCACGGGGTCCACCTTATCAGCTATGTTCTTACGCCAAAGATGATCCGGAGCATAAAGACGGTCAGCCAAAACCGGTTGCAGCGCCATATGAAACGCGACCACAAACAGAAAAATCTTTAAAGTAAAATTAGAGGTTTTCACTAACCCTCCAAGTATCTGAGTTATTATTACATTTTATCAAGTTACGGATTGATTCGCAAGAGAGCGTTAGGATCACGGGTAATTCAATCTGTCCTGAATGGAGACGTCGAGGCCTGTCTGGAGGCAGCATCAAGGCCTCACAATCACCTCACAGAAAAACTGAGTCTGCGTGCCAGTTTTCCATCCAGAAACAACTCGACTTTCCACAGTCCTGGTTTGTGGTTGAAGAGCGCTGAGGTTGGTATTGAATGGATTCTGGTGGTTCCTGTATTTTTCCTCTCAACCCCTTTTTTACCTTCACTCTGGGAATCATAGGTTGTCCTGATTGTCCGGAATTCCTGGTCAGATGGATCGTACCATATTGATTCAGCAGTGTATTTGTTAGTCTCATTTCTTGGAATGAAGAACAAGTTTACCACCTCATTGACATTGTGGTCGAAACTTTCTTTAGCGTTTGCAGAAGATCCAGGAGACAGGAAAACATCCTTTACAAGATAATACTGTTCATCCTTGGATGTAGTTTCGATGCCTTTCCATTTACCCGGGTTTATGGAGCCGCATCCTGTTAAAACAACCAGCATAAATCCGATTGAAAAGAGGGCGGTTAGTCCTTCCAGCAAAGTGAGTTGTCTCTTCATGGGTTTCCTGATTCTGTTCTTCAGTTTAAGCTTAACCTGGATCTCTGAGTGATTCCGGATCAATTTTCATTCCTGACCATAGCAATTTCATCGCATTCCGGAAACTTTGGACAGTTTATGCAATCAGCCCAGATTTTGTGAGGAAGCAAATTCTTGTCCATTTGCTCAAAACCAAGCCTTTCAAAAAAGCTCACCCGGTAGGTCAAAACAAAAACTCTTTTTATGGCCATGCTGTCAGCTTCATCAATCAAGGCTTCGATTAGTTGGCTTCCCAAGCCAGATTTTTGAAAAGAAGAACGAACGGCTACAGAGCGTATCTCAGCGAGATCTTCCCAGACTATTCTTAATGCGCCACATCCAACAATTTCTCCATTGCTATCGTCGACAATAACTGTAAAGTCTCTGATTTGAGCATATAAATCCGTCATGGCCCGAGCCAGAACATGCCCATGGCGAGCCTGTCCGGATATTATTTTGTGGATGGACTTTACATCGGTCAATAAGGCCTTTCGGATCAATTTCTCAAACTCCATCACCGCTAGTGTTCATTATTTTTTTGATGTGTTCTCGCGCCGGTTCGGCATCCGGACCAGCCCCTAGCATCCTGGTCAGCTCATCAATCCGGCCATCCTTATTCAGCGCAGTCACTTCCACGTATGTTCTACCATCCTTGACAGATTTTCGCACTGCCAGATGGTGATCCGCCAGCGCCGCAATCTGATGTAGATGAGTTATACACAAGGTCTGCTGGCGTTTAGCTATTCTGGACAGGCGTTCTGCTACCGCGACCGCAGTGTGACCTCCTATACCCGCGTCAACCTCATCAAAAATCAGTGTTGTAGCGCTATCCTCATCGATTTCAAGAGCTTTGAGCGCAAGCATCAATCTTGACAACTCTCCACCGGAGGCGATTCTGGACAGAGGCTTGGCAGCCTCACCCGGATTGGACTGTAAATAGAATTCAACTGATTCCAGTCCCGAAGGCGAAGGCTGTGTCGATTCGTGAGCGTGAGTAACTATTTCAAATCTGGCTTCCGTCATCGATAGAGCTTTCAGTTCCGAATCCATGAGTTGCTCAAGTCTTCGAGCCCCCTCGTGACGAAGTTGGGACAGTTTTTTTGCCTCTTCCATGTAAGAGCCGGATTTTTGTTCAAGCTCATGTTTCTTTAGTTTTAATGATTTTTCAAGATTATAGACATCTCCGGCATCTCGGGATAGTTCGTCCAATAGCCTCAAAAGACCAGTCATGTCCGTTGAATGCTTTTTTTTAAGTTTTCGTATGAGCGCGAGCCTTTCCTCAATCAGCTCAAGTCGGCCGGGGTTGCTACGTAACGTTTCAGAAACGCTTCTGAGTTCATGCGCAACGTCTTCCAGCTTATAGGAAGCGTCTTCAAAATTATCTTTCAATCCAGCGAACTTGGGATTTGTCGCGGCCAGAAACTGGATGGTTTTTTTTATGTCGGACAAAGATTCAAGCACACTTCCCGATTTGCCGTAGAGAGACTGGTAAGCCTCGTAAGAACGCTCCCTGATCTGAACGGCCTTCCTGAGCAAATCGCGTTCAGACATGAGCTCGTCTTCTTCTGATTCCTTCAATTGGGCGTCCGACAATTCTGCAACTGTATCAGCTTCTTCCTGACTCCTTCGTTTGGCGTCGTTGAATTTTTTTTCGAGTCTGTGGACTTCGGACTGAATTTCCCGAAATTCCTTGAAACATTCCGCAACCTTTTGTCTCTGGGGAAACAGGTTCTGACAGCGGTCCAAAATTGATGTGTGTTCTTCAGGGTTTAGAAGCACGTGGCTTTCATGTTGTCCGAAAATGTTTACCAAAAGAGGGGCCAGTTTTTGAAGCGTAGCCAAGGGGGAGAGTTCGCCGTTGATAGCGCATCTCGAGCGACCGGAGGTATTGATACGACGTGTTATGATTAGCTCTCCGCTGTCGTTCAGATTACATGCGACATCATCGGGAGCTTCGAAGTTGACAGGGATTTCAAACAAACCCTCGACTCGAGCGTCTTCTGAGCCTGACCTGATAACGTCAGCGGAACACCTGGCGCCCAGCAGTATGCTCAAAGCCCCAATTAATATTGATTTGCCCGCTCCAGTCTCTCCGGTTAGAGTATTGAAACCCTCTCTAAATTCTATCTCAACATTATCTATGATAGCGAAATTCGAGATTTTCAGGTATCTGAGCATGCAAACTTCAAGTTGAATTAATGCGATGCATTATACAACAGATTGAACTCTGTTTAAAGTACTCGACTGGCTGATCAAAGCCATGAGTCTGTTATCGGACTAACCCCAATTTTGCGTCCAGGACATCGAAATAATCCCTTTTGCGTGACTTCACTATAATAAAGGGGAATGGGGCCTTTTCGATTATTATTGAAGAGCCCTGAGCCATGGAAATGTGGGTATGTCCATCTATGGTCATCGTAAAGTTTTCTCCCTTGCTCAGCACGAGTTGTATCGGAAAATCCGGTGGAGCCAGCAAAGGCCTTTTCAAGCCTGAATAAGGACATATTGGGGTTAGCAGTATTCCTTCGACATCCGGATGAACCAGCGGGCCACCAGCTGCATATGAATATGCGCTCGATCCAATTGGTGTAGATATTATAAGGCCGTCCGCTCTTAACTCCATGCTCCTGCCGGTTCCTACCGTGATGTTGAGGTCTATGATCCTGGCTATGCCTGTCCAGTGAATGACTACCTCATTGAGTGATTTTCGGACTCTCCCATCCGGCGCTGTGACGGATAGCATCATCCTCTTTGCCAGCAGGGATCGACCATCCAGCGCCAGTTCTATCTCTTCAAGCGCCTCTTCCGGAGCTATCTCGGCCATGAAGCCGACCCTTCCAAGATTCACGCCCAAAACCGGCACCGGTCTACTGTTAAGTTGGGTAGCAGCCTGCAATAGTGTGCCGTCACCGCCCAAAGACACTATTAGGTGAACATTGTCGGCCAAATGCTGAGAACATTCTGCGCCCCACATTGTGGCCAAGTCGGAGCAGGACTTCTCAAACACAACTCTGGCATGCTTTTTTTTGAGAAATTTGCAGATTTGCCCGGCGAGGTCCAAGGCCTGATCGGCGCTTCTCTTGATAATAAGACCGACACTCTGCATGACCGCTCCATCTGGAAAAGTGTTTAAACCGCTTTCTCAAGTACCATGATTTGACCACAAAATCTATCAATTTTAGCCTCAGGGAACCTGTCAGGATTAAACACGCTTGCCCCTTCAATCCTGTTGTTGTAGGCTCGTAATCGAGCTCTTGATGGTGGAAAAGTCAATTCAATGGAACTGTTCGAAAATCTGATGGATCCGCAAACCCGTAAGCCTTTGGCCGATCGCATGAGGCCTACCACTCTGGCTTCTTTTGTCGGCCAGGAGGCCATCATCGGAAGCGGCAAGCCACTGCGACTGGCCATAGAAGAAGACCAACTGTTTTCCATGTTGTTTTGGGGACCTCCAGGGTCTGGAAAGACAACTCTCGCCCAAATCATTGCCGAAGCGTCCAATGCAAAATTTCTTCCCTTTTCGGCTGTTAGCGTGGGGGTTAAAGAAATCCGGGAAGCGGCCTCGCAAGCATCTTTCGACGCTAAATCCTCGAAGATTAAAACGATACTTTTTCTTGATGAAATTCACAGATTTAACAAGGCGCAACAGGATTATTTACTGCCTCATGTAGAGAAGGGAACCATCATTCTGATAGGAGCAACCACTGAAAACCCAAGCTTTGAAGTCAATTCAGCTCTCTTGTCACGACTCAGGGTATTTGTCCTCGAACCGCTTAGTCACTCTGATCTGTTAAAAATAATCAATAACGCTCTTCTTGATGACAGAAACGGGCTGGGCGCTCTGGGACTGACACTTGATGGGGACGCAGCAGACTTTATAGCGATGATCAGTGATGGTGACGCAAGAACCGCCCTGAATATTCTCGAGGTTTCAGCCTCTCACGCCAGACTTCAAAAAAAACAGATCATTGATATTGGAACCGCCAGGGACTCGGCACAGATCAAAAACATCCGGTTTGACAAGAAAGGCGAAGAGCATTTCAATTTAATTAGCGCGTTACACAAATCGTTAAGGGACAGTGACCCGGATGGTGGACTCTACTGGATGTCCAGAATGCTTGAGGGCGGAGAGGATCCACTATACATAGCTAGACGATTAGTTCGTTTTGCCAGCGAAGACGTGGGACTGGCTGCTCCTCAAGGGCTAAACATGGCTGTTGCTGCTTTTCAGGCCTGTCAGTACATTGGAATGCCTGAATGCGCGTTGGCGCTGGCTCAAACAGTTGTCTACCTGGCATGCTCTCCCAAATCAAACAGCCTTGAAGCGGCTTATCTGGCTCTCAAAGACGAGATAAGAAAATCAGGGGCACTGCCGGTTCCGCTTTGTATACGAAACGCTCCAACAGGCTTAATGAAAGAAATGGGCTATGGTAAAGGTTACAAATACGCGCATGATTATCCGGACGCTGAAGTTGATCAACAGCATCTTCCCGATAAACTGGTAGGTAAACGTTTTTATTTTCCAACCGACCGAGGTTTCGAAGGGACAATAAAGGAACGGCTTGACAAGAAAAGGAAAGAAGACGAATCCTGACAAAGAGTTTATAAACACGGCATGTAATTGGTATCAGGAAACGCAGCCTGATGTCGGAGTTTATAGTGAAATTTGTTCTAGCGTGGAACGGAAGTACATGCGCGCTTGATATTACACGGTGTCAACGAGTTTAAAACAAGACCATTTAATGTCACGATACGATGAATTAACAGACGAGCAGGTTCTGGAAGAGGCCCTTAAGGGATCTGAAGCCCATTTCAGCGTTTTGGTGGATAGATACACGCCGCAGATTTATAGACTGGCCAGGGCAATCACAGGATCACATAGCGAAGCCGAGGATATTGTCCAAG
Organism: uncultured Desulfomonile sp.; assembly: GCA_964542775.1. Lineage (GTDB taxonomy): Bacteria > Desulfobacterota > Desulfomonilia > Desulfomonilales > Desulfomonilaceae > CAITZA01. The sequence goes on along the minus strand of CAZIVV010000116.1, from coordinate 66,538 downwards.
AGACATTTTTGAGAATTTTCAGGAATCTGGACAGATTTTCTTCCGAAAAAGCTAATTTTCGGACATGGGCATTCACAATTGCCCGTAATCAAAGCATAAACACCCTGGCATCAATAAAACGAAAAGCCCTGCAGTTTTTCGGGGATCGTGATGAGGATGCCCCGGAACCGGAATACAGTTACAACCCAATGTCAGCCGAAGCTCTTGACGCCGAAACCATGCTCTCGATGAAACAGAGATTTGGTCAGGTGGACGAGGCTCTAAAAAAATTACCTGAGAGACAGAGAACGGCCATTCTCCTCAAAACTCAGGAAGACATGAGTTACGAGGAGATCGCCAGAGTAATGTCAGTCTCGGTTTCCTCTGTCGAATCCCTTATTTTCAGGGGAAGAAAAAAATTACTTGAATCTGTTGAAAGATGACAGTTTTGCGCGGGTTTTGGATCAGGCAGGTGTATTTAATTATGGAGGGACAGACAATGAGATGTGAAAATTATCAAAAACAGATATCGAGATTAGTAGACAAAGAACTGGATCATGATTCGTCAGATCTTTTGTTAAATCACCTCCAGAACTGCCCGGAATGCGCCGACTTTTATGCGAGGCTCGGACAGGTTAATCATGTCTTGAATTCCACCAGGCTTGTCAAGCCAAACCCTGAGCTGGCGCAAAGGGTCAAAGAAAGCATATTTCAGAAAAGAAGCGGGATGGTTCCCAACGAGATGCCAGTATTCTGGAAGAGGGTCCCGGTTTACGCGCTGGTTGCCCTGCTAGCTGTTGGAATAGGAAACATTGCAGGTAAGACCTTGACTCAAACCTTACTTGATCAGAACGCAGAGTCAACTCTTGAACTGATTGTGCCGAATGGAACAGAGTATTTCTCTGATATCCTCAGTGAGATAGGCCAAGGGGACCGTGGGAAATGAAAAAGGCTGTATTTATAGGCATATTTGTATTTTCCCTTCTTCTGAATCTCACAGTAGCGTCGATACTTGGGTGGCATTACCTGGGTGAGCGTAGAAATGTAAGGCCACCTGTGGCTGAGTGTCCTATGCTCAATGAGGGCGATTTTCGCGAAATTTCCCGGGTGTGGTCGAAAAACGCAAGATCAGGCATGGCTGAAAACAGACGTCTGATAAGGGAAAAGCAGTCCGAACTCATAGATCAGATAGCTAAAACACCTGGTGATTTGACCCAGGCCGAAAACAAGATTAAAGAGTTGATGGGCATCAGGGAGAAAATGGAACGAGAGGCTCTTTCCAGGCTCAGCAGCGCGCTGGTTCAACTCCCACCGGAAAAAAGGGAAGCGCTCATAGTTTATGTCAAAAACAGGTCCTGCATGTCCCCAGGTATGCGGTTTGGAGGCCATATGGGAAAAGGCAGACCACGTCTCCAGGATGAACCTCAACAGATAAACCCCTCTGTTCAGTAAAACGTCAGGCGCAGTAATCACCTCACTACGTTCCACCTGACTTTCACTCAGTTGTTCCCTCCGCTCAGTGACAGTGTTTAAAACTCCGGGCCATCAACCGGAGTTTTTAGTATTGGGACTGATACTCTGATATCATATAGCGCCTTTTTTGGATCGGCTTGCGCGCATATTTGGAGCAAGCTTCCATCAAGGCAGCTTCAGACCATATGGACGACTTTTGTGACGCGTCCAGGTTCTCTTGAGCAAGGCTGACTCCTGACCTAAGGCTCTGGTAAAAGGCTTCCATCGGGCGAATATTGAGATGGGGCCACCGGAGTGGCCTTGACTAAGAGCAGACTCTTATCGCCAAAACCCCCAACAAAATCATATCAAGAATAAACAAATAAAGTGCGCGAGTTTTCCCGAGTCTGTTGGTAGTGCATATCAGAGACGACAAAGGACAATATGTCCACAAAGGAAAAGGAGACATACAGATGAAATTTTCGAAGACGATCGTTGGCTTGATTGGAATACTTGCGATGCTGGGGACGACCACAGTTTTTGCCTGGGGCCCTGGCGGTGGCTGCGGTGGATGTGGAATGGGAGGACAGGGCGCAGGATTTGGTCCTGGTAACTGCCCGGCAATTGGCAATCTACAGCTGACCCCCGAACAAAAGGCCCAGATGACTGCGCTTCAAACAGAATTCATGAAGAAACAGGAAGCAGTCAGGGCAGAGAAGGCCCAGAAAAGAATTGAAATGATCGAATTGGCTTCCAAGACCCCTCAGGATGAAGCAGCCCTTCAGAAAAAGAGAGAAGAAATATGGGCTCTTCAGGACAAGATGCGGGCGGAGCGTCGGGCGATGGGAACCAAGTTCAGATCCCTGCTGACCCCCGAGCAGAAGGAAAAACTGGGTCCGGCAGGATTTGGAGCCGGAGGATGTGGACGGAAAGGTTTTGGTGGACCTAACGCCGGAAGAGGCGCCGGTTTTGGAAAGATAGCTCTCAACACATTCTGATCAGCAACAATCCGAAGCATTCTAAGATACCCGGTTTAGGCCGGGTTTCTGTTTTTAGGGGCAGATTCGAACCAGAATTATGAGCCAAGCACAGGTTTTTGGATGTGACAAACCGGAATTTCAGGACGTAATTGGTACAGGTGTTCAGGATCCAGATCCGTATACATCCAGATCCAGGGTAATATTCCTGAATCCAGTTTCTCTGAGATAAGCCAGGGTTTTACTCCTCAGTGATTCATCACGTAGGAATAAGCGCTGGCCTGCCTGGTTTGTTACCAGTCTTGCAAGTTCTCCGTGATGTCTCAAACGAATTACATCAAGGCCATTGTCCCTGAGGAACCTTTCTCCAACTTCCACCATGGCCAGTTCAGCCTCAATTATCGGTCTCCCGAAGGGTATGCGCGTAGCCAGACATGGCTCGGAGCGTCTCCCTGAAAGGGCCTCAAAACCGAGACAGCGAAGAGCCTCACGGATCTCGCATTTGAGAATTCCGGCGTCTGCCAAAGGTGTCACTACACCAAGCTCATTAATAGCCACAGACCCTGGACGCTCATCAGGGTTGTCGTCAGCCTGGGTCCCGTCAAAAATCAAGGCCATCTGTGAATCTGCAGAAAGTTGCCGTATGGCTTCGTACCTTGAACGCTTGCAATAATAACATCTCCGGGGGCCATTCTCCCGGAATGATGGGTTGGAAAATTCCGGAGAGTTAAGCGAGATTTGTTCTACACCAAGATTTTTTGCAAACCTGATGGATTCATCAATATCCTTTTGAGATGATGAAGGCCCCGTGAGCGTCACGGCTCGAGTCTTGCCGACTCCAGCGATAACGACGGTTTTCAGGAGAAGATAACTTGAATCTACTCCCCCAGAGAAGCCTACGTAAATGACATGGGCGTCCCTGGCGTGTTTCCTGATGATATCCTCAAGTAATGCCTCTTTGATTGACCATTGAGCGCGATTGACATCAGTTTCCAAGTGGCTCTTTTTCCTCTGAGTTCCGGTCAATCCAACCTCCCATCACTACCCGGTTACCTGAATAAAACACGGCAGCCTGACCCGGGGCTACGGACGATTGTGGCTGTTCGAAGATTAATGCGAGACGGTGATCTTCCTTCCAGATTACCCGGCAATCCACCGGTCGGGAAGTTGACCTGATTTTTACTCTAAAAAATCTTTCTGAGAGAGCCAGATCAGGCCTGATAACATTCAGTTTACTAATTTGGGCCCCAGTTGAAAAAGTCAGTAATTTCTCACCCACCACAACCGTATTTGTTTTGTAATCAATTCTGAGCACGTAGCGTGGATTGGGTCCACATATTCCAAGCCCCCGTCTTTGACCCACTGTATAATTTATTATACCGCTGTGTTGACCAAGCATATTACCATCAGCGTCTACTATAGGTCCGGGCAATGAACGGGCTCCCATCCGGTGAAGGAAACCAGAATAATCATTGTTTTCGATAAAGCAAAGCTCCTGTGACTCCTCGGCTTGTGAAAGGTCCGTGTCAATTTTGGACAAAAATCGTCTAACTTCAGACTTCTCCCATGACCCAAGCGGAAAAACGGTGTATTTCAACATTTCAGGCGTTAACATGAAAAGGAAGTAAGACTGATCCTTGGCGACATCGTGTCCTTTGGTAAGGGTATAAAATCCTTGATCAATGACACTGTTTGCGTAGTGTCCTGTTGCTATCTTTTCGCAGCCCAGCCGCATGGCCTGCTTCGCCAGAAGGTCCATTTTGATGAAGCGGTTACACCTGGGGCAGGGTGAGGGAGTTCGCCCAGCCATGTACTCACCCACAAAATAGTCTACCACTATGGATTTAAAGTCATCCACCAGGTCGACAACCTGAAGAGGTTCGCCAACAAGTTCAGCAACGCGCTGCGCTTTGACTATCGAGGATTCAGAATCTTCAACCAGCCTCATGTGGAGCAATACCAGTTCATGACCTACTTTTTTTAAAAGCAGGGCTGTGGCGGCGCTGTCCATTCCCCCGCTGATGGCGACTCCTATACGCATTTTATTTTAACCGTTTAGAAACACATGGTGTGAAGTTACCGGTAACCGGCGTCAAAGCCAGAGTTACTTACGGGTGATCTTTGACGGCCCGAAAGTTCCGGATTTCGGGTTGGGCCTTTTGGGGCATTCATAGTCGGTTTTATCAAATTCCCCGGGGGTTGGAGTGAACTAGCCGGTAGCTGAAGCGGTATCCTGTCATTGGTTCTGCCCTGCTGGTTGGGAGGCGCAATCACCTGTGGAGGTCCCTGGACAAGTGGGTCAAGAGATGAGTTGGAAGTATTCGGAAAAAACCCGAAAACTGGACCACCCAGGACAGACTGATTTCCAAGAAGGGCCTGAGCCACCGGGTTATACCCCAAAGACGATGAATCAGGTAAATCCATGGGGGCCATGACCAGGGTCAGTCCGTCAAAAGGTGTATATACGGGCTCCTTGACCATTTTCGGGACATGATTTTCTTTCTGGTCAGCTGGAAAGGTCAGCATCTCCTTGAACGTTATTTGAGGAGGAATGGCAAACTCTCGCTCCGGTCTGTTCTGCAATATGTCGCGCATGAAATATGCCCAGACAGGCAGAGCCGCCCTGGCTCCTTCCTCTCGACGCCCAAGAGGTCTTTTTTCGTCGAAACCCACCCAGACTCCCGTCGTGAAATCCGGGTTGAATCCTACAAACCATGTGTCCTCAGCGTTATTGGTTGTGCCGGTCTTGCCAGCAAGGTCCCTCCGTTTCAGATAATGACCTAACCTTGCTCCAGTCCCCTGACGAACTCCGCCCTGAAGAAGTGATGTCATCACATAAGCGGTCTGAGGCGAGAGCACTGCCTTGGCTCTCGGAGGATCGGTCAAAAGATCATCCTCTTCTCCTTCAACTTGTGACATCATTTTGACCTGGCCAGATGTGACGGAAGCTGACACTGCATGCGCTGCCGACGCCTGTTTTGCTACCATGCCCGTCTGCTGTGAGGCGCGGTGGGCCATTTGCAGGAATTGTTCTTTGAATTCGTCTCTAGGAGTTGGCGCAGGTATTTCTGACTCTTCGAGGACCGGAGTTTCAGTGTGATCTTCCAGCACATTTCCAAATCTGTCTTCAACTCTCTTGACGAGAATCGGTTCAACATGAATTCCTCCATTTGGAAATACTGTGTAAGCGCTGGTCAGCTCCATCAGTGTCAACTCTGAAGTTCCAAGGCTCAAAGAAAGATTACGACCCAAAGGAGACGTTATCCCCATCTGTTTGGCCAAATCCAGAACAGGTCCCAAGCCAACATCCATGAGGATCTTTATGGTGCAGATATTTCTGGAAAGCTCCAAAGCCCGCCGGATGCTCATCGGGCCCATGAAGTTTCCACCTGAGTTCCTGGGTTCCCACTCTTCATCAGCGCCTTCCAGATCCACCACTATCGGCTCATCAATAATGACTGTCGCAGGACTGTAACTTTTCTGTTCAAACGCCAGTGAATAGATAATTGGTTTAAAAGCGCTACCAGGCTGCCTTTTTGCCTGAACTGCCCGGTTGAACTGAAAATGCTCTCCCGTAGATCCACCAACCAGCGCTCTTACATTTCCGTTGCTGTTTTCTACACAAACCAGAGCTCCCTGAAGTCTTGGATTGTCATCAGGCAGGAACTCTGGAACTTCAGAAACAAATTTGTCGAATCTCAGAGCGAGAACCTGACCTATCTTGTAAACGGAGGCCGAGCTCTTTGAGACCTTCACTCGCCCTTTGAGTTTCTTGCTGATGGCAACTTCCAGGATTGCTTCCCCTGATTTCTGGGGGATAACACGTGTCACCACTCCCTGGTAAATTCTCTTTTCGGTTAGCGTTGGCGTAGCACGTCTGTCGAGTAAATCTGAAATTTCGTTCTGAGGTATAGTCCTTAAGATCGCTAGATGTTTCTGTCTCAGCTTTATCTCTTCCAGGCCCTTTTCCATGGCCTCCAGAGCCCTGCGCTGAAAATCAAGCTTGCAGGTGGTAAAGACCTTCAGGCCGTCGTTATATAATTTTTCCTCGCCGTATTTCCTGATTATGTACCTGCGAACCACTTCGGTGAAATCTGGGGCAAGGTCAAAAGGTCTTACAATGGCCTTCCTGAATGTCAGAGGCTCCGATTTAGCCTCTTCGTACTGCGTCTCATCTATGAAACCCGCCCGAAGCATTCTGCCTAGCACAGTAAGCTGCCTCTGACGCGCAAGTTCCTCGCTCTTAAATGGGTTAAAACGGGCAGGACTGGCAACCAGACCGGCCAATAGAGCCGCCTGCGCTGTCGTCAAATGTTCTACAGGCTTGTCAAAATAGCCTCTTGCCGCAGCTTCTACACCGTAACAGCCTTCGCCCAGATAAATTTCATTCAAATAGACATGAAGAATTTTTTCTTTGCCCCATGCCTTTTCGAGGCGTGAAGCCAGGATCATCTCCTTGAATTTACGCGAGAAAGTCCTCTCTCGACTAAGAAGGAAGTTTCTGGTCACCTGCATGGTGATGGTGCTTCCACCCTGAGTGATCCTTCCAGCCGCTATGTTTCTACCCATGGCCCTCAGGATGCCATAGTAATCCACGCCGTTGTGCTCAAAAAATCTTGAGTCTTCAGCTGCCAGAAAGGCGTTTATGACATTCTGGGGAATCTGGTTCAGCTCTACCACGAACCTTTTCTGTTTGTAGAAAATGCCAATCACGGTGCCGTCATCAGAATAGAAAGTGGAGACAGTCTTGGGTTTGTAAGAAACTAGCTCAGGGATATCGGGTAGTTGCTCGGCTACAGCAAGATAGGCTCCTGCTGTGGCCCCTAACAGAAAGATTGGGACCTGCGCCAATGCAACCAGCGGAACTATAAAAAAAACCGTGAAGACCCCTTTGGCCAAGACACGGTGTATTCTGTCTCTCATGTTAACTGCCCGGGATAGATAAACAAATTGTGTAAGAGCCTTCCAGGGGAAATCTCCCGTCGGCGCCTCAGTATTGATATCCTGACGTTCATACTCTAATCTTCAACAAATCTTCAGATTTGACAATAGGACCATTGTAAAAAACTGAAGCCTGACTGATCACATCCACCTCATCACACGGTGGATAAAAATGTGTGAGAACAAGTTTTTTTGCGTTGGCCAAGGTTGCCATCCTCGCAGCGCAAGATGGAGTCGAATGACCTTTTACCGCTAGTTGATCAGGCATCGAACATTCGCAAACAAAAACGTCAGTCAATTTTGCCAAACTTGCCAGTTCCTCCGAATAGGCTGTGTCTCCAGAGATTGTAACACTTTTTTCACGGTCATTGAGCCTTATGGAAATACATGGACCGGAATGCTGCGCGGGTATGGACAAGACCTCTACTCCATTGAAGAAAACGCTATCTGCCACGTTATCGGCCAATTCCTTGATCATCAGCCGATCTTTGCTCGGGATCACCCAAGAGCCATATATACTGACCAGTCCTTTGTAAAGTTGTTCCAGTCCGCGTGGCCCAGTTAAAATGAACGGATCATCTCTCATGGAGCCATGGGCGTAATTATGCGCAAAAAGGAAAGGAGCCACGTCAGACACGTGATCTGGATGAAAGTGTGTTAGAAGCACCACGTCTATTTGTCTGTAATCGATTTCCGCCTCACAAAGGCGTCTCAAAATTCCAGGTCCCATGTCAACAAGGATGTTGACGCCGGAAGTCTTTACAAAAACTCCAGAAGCGTTTCGTCCTAGCCTGGGGGTTGCTGTCCCGCTTCCAAGGATAATCAATTCCATGAAATCCTCTTTATTCTGCAACGGCAAGAGATTCGACAACATTCTTCATCGAGCGGCGCTGAGTGGCACGGACCTTGCCCTGTATTACCATACTGTTACCGCACTGATAGAACATTTGTTCTTCCATCAGGGTGGGGTGTCCGGCGGCACATTTTTACAGCATGACTGCGACTTTGCCTTTTGAAAGAAGGCCGCCTGAAATAGTTCATAAGGGTACCTCCAGCTTTCCATGCGCGTACCGTTTAACATGGCTCAGAGAGATAAATGTCAATTGTGATCAATCATTAAATGTTTACTCAATGCCATTACAAAAGTCCACGTCCTTAAACAGCCCCCAAAAAAAGATCGAACCACATCCGTATTATTAGGAAAATATACCGTCTATGGTGTACATTACCCAAGTATGTGGACTTTTGTCTATGGAACGCGTTCCATACATGGTCTAAGAAATGTTGGATGTGGGCATGAAGAGTTCATCTGAAAAAATTAGCTACAACCGAAAGCTATTATATTTTCCGATTATTCACACATCATCAGATATGGGAAATTTAGGTGAGGCCGTGAAGGGCATATACCTGAATAAAGTCGGCCGAGCGGGTTGGAAGCGCAAAGTTGATGTTGTGAACAAATTTTGGGATCAGGTATCTCAAATTATTTCCGGACTGGACCTGGAATGGTCGAAAGTTAAGATTTACCAAGATGGGCTGCCTGCGCTTTCTAACGGAAGAGAAGGTGAGATAATTCAAAAACTGTCGGAGTCGGGTAGTCTCAATCATGTCCTGGTGGCAAATCTGATCGCTAAAGGCGCCATTCTCATGGGAACAGAGTCGGTTGATCTGCTCATGGAGGAATACAAATTAGCCAAAAAATCTCTCAAGAGTGGTCTAAAATTGGCTAAAGCCAGCTCTAAACAGGTTCAGGAACGTCAGGATGAAATATTGAGAAAGAGAGACCGTTTTATTGCAGATCGCATAAACGATACGTTAGGTTTAGGAGAAGTCGGGATAATTTTTCTTGGAATGCTTCACGATATTCGACCATGGCTCTCAGAAGATATTGAAGTAACCATGCCAATCTCAATAGACCCGGGCCGGAGATAGTCAACCCAAATGGATGGTTGTCCTGCTTTTAAAGGTCTTTGTGTTTAAATGTTTGAAAATAGCGATGACAATGAATCTTTTTAAGAGGGATTAATGACATCTGGTCTGGCCAAAGTACTGATAGTCGATGATGAAAAGGACTTTTGCGATATCCTTTTCAGGGTTCTGAATCGCGCTGGTTTCACCTCTCTCATTGCGCATGAGGCTGAGAAGGCCTTGGAGATGATTCGTGTGGGATTGCCTGACGTAGTGTTGCTAGATGTCAGAATGCCTGGAATGGACGGTATGGAGGCCCTAAAAAAGTCCAGAGAAATCAATCCCGACATTCCTGTAATAATGGTTACCGCATACTCGGGAGTTCACGGGGCTGTGGAAGCCATGAAAAACGGGGCTTTCGATTACCTGTCAAAACCACTCGACAACAAGGTCCTGATTGAAAAAATAAAGAGAGCCATAGCCAACAAGACGCTGGGACACAAAAAGAGAGCTCCGGCGTTCAAGAAAAAGGACCTGTCGCTGGTTCAACTCATGGACATGATGGGGCCGAGTCAGGAGGTAAAAAGAATCATTGCGGATCTGAGGCTTGTCTCGGGTTCCGATTTTTCTGTCGTAATCCAGGGTGAGACGGGCACAGGAAAGGAACTGATAGCCCATGCCATACATCAGGCTAGCAATCGTTCCAACTCCGTGATTGTTCCGGTTGACTGCGGGGCTATTCCGGAAACTCTTTTTGAGTCGGAGCTTTTTGGATATGAGAAAGGAGCTTTCACAGGAGCTGTAAGTTCGAGACCGGGCAAGTTTGAGTTGGCTGAAGGAGGGACGCTGTTCCTTGATGAGGTCGCAAATATGCCGTTAAGCTGTCAGACAAAGTTGCTACGTGCGATTCAGGAGAAGAGTTTTTTCAGGGTTGGCGGTCGAGATCCGGTTGAAGTCGATGTCAGGCTAATAGTGGCGACCAACAAGGATCTGAATGTTGAGGTTTCTGCAGGTAAGTTCAGCAGGGACCTGTTTTATCGAATAAGTGAATTTACCATAGTAATTCCTCCAATCAGAAATCGTAAGGCCGACATAATGCACATGGCCGAAAGGTTCATACATGCCACCAGTATAGAATTGAACAAAACTGTATCAGGTTTTTCACCGGAATGTGTTTCTCTCATAGCTTCATACCAATGGCCTGGTAATGTCCGTCAGCTTCGGTCTGCCGTAAGGAGGGCCGTACTGCAGGCTAGTGACTTCATCCGTCCCGATCATCTATTGATACATGATTCTGAACTTCCCGGACATGAGCCGGTTTCAACGAAAGAGGACAACATTGAATGGGAAGGTCTGACCCTGAAAGAAGTTGTCCACCAATCGACTGTGGCTGTAGAGAAAAAAATAATAGTCAAAGCATTGAGAAAGACCGGGGGTAACAAGGCCAAAGCGGCGCGGTTATTGCAAATTGATTACAAAACTATGCATTCCAAAATCAAACAGTACAACATTCGGTTGGATTCGGAGGACACTGATGGCAAAGAAAAATAGGGACACTTCAGATAGTGAAGGACAACCCTTTGGGGGCATCCTTGGAGGGCTTGCCGATTTGGTGCATAAATTGGGAGAACTTGCCGAACGGGGCGAGGCATTAAAGAAATCCGGGGAGTTTACAAATATTGGTGGCGAAAAAGACCTCAAAGCGGTTTACGGGTTCAACGTAAAATTTGGAGCCGGTAAAAAGGGTGAAGACAAAATAAAGGTTGAACCGTTTGGAAATGTCGCCAGAGACAAAGAATCCGGACGCACTTTCGTACAGGAGGTTAGGGAGCCGCTTGTTGATGTGTTTGAGGAGGATGATCACACCCTGGTGGTTGCTGAGATGCCTGGAATTAGTAAGGGAGATGTTCACCTGGACATCAACGATGATGTGTTGTCAGTCAGGGCGGAGCGTGGTGACAAAAAATACAGCAAAGAAATTCTGTTACCGAAAGCCTATCCCAAGAGCAAAATGTCATACTCCTGCAACAATGGGATGGTAGAGATCAAGCTAAAGAATTGATGTGGGAGGCAACAAATGGCAAAAACAGAAAAGCCTGAACTGAAACTGAGAGTCTCAGAGGCGTTAAGCAAGGACATAGGTCGCGCTTATGCCAGAATGGGTCCGGAGGACCTGGAAAAGCTGAACGCAAGCGTTGGTGACATCGTAGAGATCACCGGCAAGCGAAAGACCGTCTGCAAGGCCATGCCCGCTTATAAGGAAATGAGGGAACAATCCAGGGTTCAGCTAGATGGAATCACCAGACAAAATGCCAAAGCCGGGATCGATGAGAGCGTCATTGTAAAGAAAGTCATCTGCAAGCCTGCCGAAAAAGTGGCGCTGTCCCCAATCAATGTCACGACATCGGAGAGAGACCTCGAATACATAGGCAGTCTGTTGGACGGCCTGCCTGTCATGGTTGGAGATACGGTTCGAGCAACACTTTTTGGTAGTCGTTCGGCAGATTTTGCTGTGGAGAGTGTTTCTCCTGGCGAACCCGCAATCATAAATCCCACGACCCAGCTTGTCATTGGAAAAACTTCATCTGATAGTTCAGGGGTTTCTCGATCGATGTCTTATGAGGATATAGGTGGGCTGAAGCCACAAGTCCACAGGATCCGGGAAATGATCGAACTTCCGCTTAGGTACCCGGAGGTTTTTGAAAAGCTCGGAATAGACGCTCCCAAGGGAGTTTTGCTGCATGGGCCTCCAGGATGCGGAAAAACTCTGATTGCAAGATCGATAGCGCACGAGACTGAAGCCAACTTTTACTCGGTGAGTGGCCCGGAGATTGTTCATAAATTCTATGGAGAGAGCGAGGCTCATTTAAGAAAGATTTTTGCTGAGGCTTCAGCCAAGGGTCCCAGTATTGTTTTTCTGGACGAAATAGACGCTATCGCTCCCCAGAGGGAAAAGGTTGTCGGCGATGTCGAGAAAAGAGTCGTAGCCCAGTTGCTGGCCTTGATGGACGGCCTTAACAAACGCCAGAACCTTATAGTCATTGCGGCAACAAATATTCCCAATGCGCTGGATCCGGCTCTGCGAAGACCTGGCAGATTTGATCGGGAAATAGCCATACCTATCCCGGACAAGAACGGCCGCCTCGAAATCCTGGAAATTCACAGCAGGGGAATGCCATTGTCCCCGGATGTCGATATGTCCCACCTGGCCGAAATAACTCACGGATTTGTCGGAGCAGATCTGGAAGCTCTTTGTAGGGAAGCCGCCATGATTTGTCTGCGTCGGATACTGCCCGACATTGACTTTGCGATGGCTGGAATACCATACGAACAATTATCCCGACTTGAAGTACGAATGGACGATTTCATGACGGCTCTCAGGGAAGTTGAGCCATCTGCAATCAGAGAGGTGTTTGTCGAGGTTCCCGATGTGAAATGGGACGACGTTGGTGGACACAGCGAGTTGAAAGCCAGGCTCGTCGAATCGGTTGAATGGCCTTTGAAATTTCCGGAAATTTTTGTTGAAGCTGGAGCCAAGCCGCCGAAAGGTATCCTGCTGGCAGGTCCCCCTGGATGCGGTAAAACTTTACTGGCAAAGGCTATTGCAAATGAGAGCAAGGTAAATTTTATTTCTGTCAAGGGTCCATCCTTACTGTCCAAGTACGTCGGAGAATCCGAACAGGGTGTTCGGGAAGTTTTTCGAAAGGCTCGTCAGGCTTCACCATGCATAATGTTTTTTGACGAGATCGACGCCCTCGTTCCGGCTAGGGGTGGCGGATCAAGCGACTCTCATGTTTCAGAGAGGGTGTTAAGCCAGTTTCTTGCCGAAATGGATGGGATAGAGGAGTTGAAGGGGGTTTTGGTCCTCGGGGCTACCAACAGACTGGACATTCTTGATCCGGCTATACTGAGGGCAGGTCGGTTTGACGAAATATTTGAAATTCCGATGCCCACGGAGCAGGACAGGGTAGAGATATTTAACGTTCATATGAGGAACAAACCGGTTGAGAAATCCATAAAACCGGAATGGCTCGCTTCTCAAACAGAAGGATTCGGAGGGGCCGACATAGCTGGAATATGTCAGAAGGCTGCTCTTAAGGCTGTCAGAAGAGCGGTTGACGAATTGAAAAAGAACCCTGAGGCAAAAACAAAAGTGAAGATAACCAAAGACGATTTGTTAAAGACACTCGACGAAGTAAGCGAATAAGGGGATGTTCGTATCCTGAAGGATGGTCCTCAATTGGGGGCCATCCTTTTTTGTTTCAATTCATTCCTAAGTCGACTATTCAGATGTCAAATCTAGTACAGAGAGGGTTAAAAAATTGTCAGAAGCATTCTACCTGTTTTGTTTCGCAAACAATGATCTTGTCGGAGACACGGTCTCAGGTTTTGGTCTGACAGAAGATAGTGGCCTCTTCAAGACATCTTTCAGGGATCTGGCTATGATAGTAGCCAAGGTTTCACTGGAAGAATTTGCAGGACCAGGATCAGACGAACGACTGAACAGCGTTGAATGGGTTACACCCAGAGCTCTGAGGCACGGCCAGGTGGTTCAGGACATGAGTGAAAGATCACCGGTTTTACCGGCAAGTTTCGGATCCTTGTTCTCTTCGGTGGACAGACTCATTTCCCTGGCCGAATCCAATTACGATGTAATATCAAATTTTCTCGAACTGATCAAAGACAGGCAGGAATGGGCTATAAAAGCTTATCTTGACCGTCAGAGATTGAAGACCTCTTTATTTAAAAAGAGGTTGGATGGCATGGAAGACGAGTTGTCAAAGCTGTCCCCCGGAGTCAGATACTTCAGGGAAAAGCAGCTTCAGACTGAAATCGACAAGGAGATTATGTCAAAGGTCAATTCGGAGATTAATAAAATAGCCGATGATCTGGCGGTAGTTTCGGATTACCTGCAGACAAGAAAAGCCGGCAAGACAGCGTTTGACGAGAATGATAAAGAATTGGTAGCCAAATGGGCAATTCTTGTAAATGTTGCCGATATGCCAAAACTCGAAGCCCTTATCACTGCAAAAAAAAGTGATCCTATGCTCGAAGGTATAGAACTTGGCATCTCGGGCCCGTGGCCACCGTATAGCTTCGCACCGGCTCTTCAAATGGAAGATCAAAAATGAAATCATTGCTTTATTGCGTTATGTGGTCAAAAGAGTCTCAAAATCTATTTCAGGGAAAAGGAGTGCAGGGTCAGGATCTCATTTTAGTAGAACAGAACAATATGACCGCGGTCGTTTCCGATTTTGACCCAACTGAGAGATCTCTCGATATTGAAAGCCTCATAACATATCACGATGTTATAGATCGCTGTTTTCAATTCGGCACAGTTATTCCATTCAGGTTTAAGACTGTTTTGGCTAGCGATATCGAAGTAAGGCGTCTACTCGATCTGCGTGGCATGGAATATGAATCTATCCTTGGAAGGTTGAGTCATAAAGCGGAGATGGGAGTTCGTGTCATAGTAGATGAAATTATCTGTCAGAGCCACAATCCCGTGGATGCCATTCCGGTAGACGAAGAATCAGGCGCCCCGGGAAAATCATACCTGGCCAAGCGACGGCATGCATATTCCCAAGAAAATGCTTTGAACTCAAAATGTGAAGAAATTGTAGAGGCGCTGAAAATGGCAATGAAGGGCAAGTATCAGGACTTAAAAGTAGAATCAACAAAGAAAGCCGTCTTGAGTTCCGGAAACACTCAGGTCCTGGTTTCAGCCTATTTTCTTGTAGAGAAGGGTTTCGTTGACTTGTTCAAGTTGTCCCTTGATGAGGTCAAACCTACCCTTGGTGGAAGAGTTCTCTTGAGCGGTCCATGGGCGCCATACAATTTTGTTCTCTGATCAAGGATCCTGTCCACATTCAGCGTTGCGATTCACGCAAAAAAAAGAAACAAAAATGTCTCCACTAGATTTGTTGAAAACAGGGCGTGAAGCCGAACAGAGATCAGAATCTGCGGTAGATGGTTCTGACCGCTATGAAAAACTTTTTGAGATGTTGCTGGAGGCGATACCTTCGTCTTTGCTGCTTATTGATGACGAGATCAGGATCGTAGCGGCAAACAAGAACTTTCTTTTGAAAAATCGTAAATTCCTCGGTGAAACGATCGGCAAGAAACTGCAGGAGTTATTGCCGGAGCCGCTGATTGAAAACATGGATATAACAGGTAAGGTGCTGCAAACGTTCAGGAATAATCAGGCAATACGAGGCGGTCGAATGACCTACCGCGCTCCAGGGGTGCCGCTCAGGGTATATTATTACAGCATACTGCCCTTTGCCTGGAACAACCAGGTCGAACATGTAATGCTGCTTATGGATGATGTTACAGAGCAAATCCGGTTGAGTGATGAAGTCCTCAGGGCTCAAAGACGATTGGCGGGAGTAGTAGAAAGCGCTGCTGACATTGTGATGTCCACGGATTCTTCCGGTGTCATACTGACATGGAATACGGCTGCCGAAAAGATCACCGGATTCCGGTCTCACGAAGTGTACGGAACTCAATTCTTTGACTGGGTTCCAAAAGAGAACCGCTCTGAATTAGTCCAGGTATTCAGGAACGTCAAGATAGGAGGCAAATCAGAAACGGGCGAGTGGGACATCAGGACTAAAACCAATCAAAGACTGCCTATAGGATGGATTTTCTCGGGTATGCAGGATGAGACCGGTGAAACAATCGGTGTTGTGGCAATTGGGCGAGATCTTCGCGAGCGCCGTGAACTGGAAATGCAGCTTCTAAAGTCTCAGAAACTTGCTGCTCTGGGGGTAATGGCCGGTGGAATAGCTCATGAGATCAGGAATCCTCTGGCTGTGAGTTACTCGGCAGCCCAATTCCTCATGGAAGAAGATTTGTCGAGGGAATTTCAGTCGGTCTGTGTCCAGAAAATACTATCCGGAATAGAAAAGGCCTCTACGATCATCCAGGACCTTTTGCGGTTTGCCAGACCCTCATCTACAAACGATATGACGCATCTTGATTTGATTCTCGTAATTCAGGATACAATCAAATTGGTTGTAAACCAGGCCAAGATACAGAAAGTGGTTATTTCTCTGGAATCCTCCATTGACAAGGCCTGGGTGCTGGGTCATTCAAACCTGCTCCAACAAGCCCTCCTAAATCTGTTCCTTAACGGCATAAACTCAATGCCAGAGGGGGGAACTCTTGGCGTCCAGGTTAACAAATCGGATTCAGAAGTCACGGTAAAGATCATTGACTCAGGGCTGGGAATAGCCAAAGAGAATCTGGAAAAGATATTTGATCCGTTTTATACACTACCACCGGTGGGTAAAGGAACAGGATTAGGGCTGTCAATTTGCCACACAATTGTGGTAAAACAGCACTTGGGTAAAATAGAAGTGAGTAGTTCCGAGGGCCAGGGATCCACATTCACAGTAAGATTACCCGCATTCTGAACGGTGTAAATTATGTCATTAGATCCAGGACTGATCATCATAATTGATGACGAACCGGATATGCTCTGGGCTCTCGAAAATGTTCTGCTGAAGCATGGGCATGTCGTGCATAAAGCCGACAGCGCGTCCGAAGCCATCTCAGTGATGAAAGAGCGAAAATTCGATGTGGCCTTACTCGATGCAAAACTGCCTGACATGGAAGGCCTCGAGCTAGCGGTCATGATTAAAGAAACCAACCCAGACATTTCTATCATCATGATTTCAGGTTACTATTACAGGGACGACGATCACATGAAGAAAGCAATGGCTTCAGGTTTAATCTCAAATTTTGTCGCCAAACCATTCGATCACAACCAGCTGTTGGACCTCGTAGAGTCTGCGCGCTCCATCTCCCAAGAATAAATCCCCATCTGTCCAATCAATTCATCTATTTTATAATCTATGGAATCAATTCCATAGATTCGATTCCTCTAATCTATACTTTTGAGTCCACTATTCCGTAGATTGAAATCATTAAATGCAGATCGGCGACTCCTGCTTGAAGCTGCTCAAAGACTCACAATCGCCCATAAGGCCAGGCTGGTCTGTTCAAGTAGCTGATATGAAGAGCTTATTCATGGCGCCAGGTTTTTAGGGGAAACTCCGCTGGCCATGAAATGAGAAGTGGCATGGATTTGGCAATGACAATGGTCGGCATGCCAAACCTAAAAAGCCCTGAAAAGGCAATAAAAAAAAGTAATGGAGGGTGCAATGGCCAAGATAGCGAAATCAACAGATTCATCCAGCCTCGCTGAGGTTGTTGACAGGATCTTGGACAAAGGTATTGTGATCGACGCTTGGGCGAAGGTCTCATTGGTTGGTATCGAGCTGCTCTCAGTTGAGGCGAGAGTTGTGATCGCATCGGTTGAGACATACCTGAAATACGCCGAAGCCATCGGTCTCACTGCCAGCGCCGCCGCTCCTGCATAAGGCTGAAGCCTCTTGGGACTCCAAATGCGCCGGGGGCGGCCCATAGAAGCCCCCCCGAAGCTCCGAGTCCAATAGGTAGCCCGATTTAGCGGTAGCGATCTCCGTACCAGGTGCATCGTCCAGCATGTCGGGCGCTTTAGAGAAGGAGGACTAATGGGCAATCTGACCGACGACGTAACCAGACTTTGCGACGAAATTGTCGCCCTGAGAGATTCTCGCCAGGTTTTTGCTAATCAGTTAGACAGAGAGACCAAAGAGATGAAGACCGAGGTTGCCACGATGCGTGGCGGTTTTCGTAAGGCCAACATGGAAATGGCCAAACGAACGAAGGCTGACAGAGTCAAATTCGTGTCCAATCTCGATGCTGAAGTAGCTGGCATGCTGAAGTCATTCGACAAGGCGCATGCCGAGATGGCGGAGAAAACCAGGAAAGCCAACGTAGATTTCGTTTCAAACGTAGCTAATAATATCTCGAGTATGCTGACTGGCTATCATAAAGATCGTGTAGATATGGCTGTAAAGACCAAGAAAGAGAACACGGCATTCGTAAAGGACGTCGTCAAGTTCGTTACAGCCAAGGCTAAAGAGACAGCTGTGATGATGGATGGCTTCAAGGCTGAACACGTCAAGAAGGCCAAGGCGGAAAAGGCTGATCGCAAGAAATTTGTTTCTGTATTAGGGACAGAGGTCAGCGCCATGCGGCGGGTCAACGCTGATGATCTGGCAGGCGCCAGAAAAGCTTTTAGCACACTATCTCCAGGTGGCCGCAAGGCCAAAATGATGGCTGAGCAAAAAGCAAAAGCTGAAGCCGAGATGAAGGCCAAGATGATGGCAGAGGCCAGAGCGAAGGCTCTTGCAGAGATGAAGCCGGCGGAACCCGAGAAACATGTCCATGCTCCGGAAGAAACCGGAGCCAAAAAGAAAGACAAGAAGTAATTGGTTATGAGTAGAGCCATGGAACGGCAGTCCGAAAAAAGAGTAGCTGAGCATGGCGTCGATCAACCAAACATGACTGAAATTACTTGCGCATTCTGTGGTGGCTCAGGAACAGACCCGTTTGGGGTCATGTCATGGCTGTCCACGTGCTGCATCTGCGGCGGTCGGGGCGTCGTCACAATAGAGACGCCCTTTAGAACCTGCCCGCATTGTAATGGCACCGGAGCCGTAAAGACGCTCACCTGCACTACATGTGGAGGCAAGGGTCATGTGCCGTTACCCTCGGCGCCAATCTTAACATGCCCTGTATGCGCAGGATCTGGTGATGATGGCTCGGCGCCTGCTCTAGCCTGCATCAGATGCCACGGCAAAGGTTTTGTTTTAGCTTGAGTATACGCCGGCAAGATAAAAATGCCGGCGTAGCTCAAGCCAGATTTCAGACTTGGACCTGAGAAGTCTGATTCAGTTCCCAGGCGGCATAGAAAGTGAGAAGTCATGATCAATCCAGATACACAAATAGAGGCCCTAGATTCTGAAATCATAACTGCTGATCAGGATAATGTGCTTCCTGAGGCCAGTGATCAGTTTGTCAACACCCTTTACGTCAAAGAGCTGACAGAACGGGCCATGGCATATCTGGCTGTCGGATATTCTGTTCACTTTGCGGGACCCGCAGGCACAGGAAAAACAACTCTAGCATTCCATATTGCAGCCCGGCTGAGTCGTCCGGTAATACTGGTTCACGGCGACGATGAATTCGGAAGTTCTGACTTGGTTGGTCGAGATGCTGGCTACAAAAAATCAAAACTGGTTGACAACTTTATTCATTCCGTAGTCCGAACAGAGGAAGAAATGCGAAGCCTCTGGGTTGACAACAGACTGACCACCGCATGCAGGGATGGATATACACTCATTTACGACGAATTTACCCGCTCAAGACCGGAAGCCAACAATGTGCTGCTAAGCATATTGGAGGAGAAAATATTGAATCTCCCGAGCCTGAGACGAACTGGCGAGGGTTACATGGAAGTCCACCCTGACTTTAGAGCCATCTTTACGTCCAATCCCGAGGAGTATGCCGGTGTGCATAAGACTCAGGACGCTCTAATGGACAGGTTAATAACGATAAATGTGAATCATTACGACAGGGAAACTGAAATCCAGATTACCATGGCAAAGTCTGGTGTCCCCAGAAGAGACGCCGAAGTAATAGTTGATATTATCCGTGAACTTAGACAAGTCGGCGTAAACAATCACAGACCTACCATAAGGGCATGCATAGCCATCAGTCGCGTGTTACAGCACCTCGGAGCCAAGGCAGAGGAAACGGACGCAAACTTCCAGTGGATTTGCAGAGATGTGCTCAACACTGACACCGTTAAAGTTACTCGGGGTGGAGAATCTCTGATGAGACAGAAAGTTGACGAAATAATCAAGAAAGTATGCCGGCAAAATAAGGCCGTAAGAAAAGTCTCTCCCAAACTTGCTGAGCAGTAGACAGGAGCGTTGATGATGGAAATAAAAAAGACTGCTGATATTAGAGGAGTTAGAGAGATCCGCACTTACGCCGGTAGGGTTGACGCCGTAGGACTTCCTTACCTGGCGTTCATGAAAATAAGTTGTCTCGAAATGGAGAGGGCCCGCAGGGAAAAAGAGAAGAGTAGCGCATTGGCCAGGATCAGAAACATAGACGCAAGGATTCAGGACATAGAAAATGAAAAAAGATCAATCCTGGAGGGTCTTGGAATAAAGGAAAAAGATGCCCCTAAGATTACAGGAGCTAACAGAGCCATGTGCGCGGTTTCCCGTGATCAGTTCAGTAATGTGTCCGGAAAAGGCGCGATTAGAGACAAAGACGGTTTCAAAATCCGATATTAAAAACGGTGGGTTGACAGATTAAAAAGTCTTTTTTAATGAAATCAGGTTCTGGTTATAATATTCCTGATCAGGGGGTTTTTAAATGATTCCCGTAAAAACATACAGACAGATAGCATCATGCTCTGAGATCAAGGGCTACAAGACGGTGAAGAAATCAACAGCCGCCCCTCAGTCCAAACTGGACATCGGTCGTATGAACAATGCGAAAAACGGTCGTCTGGCCTACAATGACTGGAAAATATGGTTCGGTGGCAATTGTCGGGCCGGCGTTCGGAAAGGATAGCACAATGAAAGTAAACTGTATTACATGTGGGCATAGCCTTAATCTGGATGACGCATACGATGATTTTGACGGCCTGGTAAGATGCTACGTTTGTTCGGGGCTTTTCGAACTCAAAACGTCTCAGGGAAAAGTCAAATCTGTGAAATTCGCTCAACCTCCACAGACTAAACCAGCTCAGGCGGCAAAAGAGCCCACAGGAGCCAAGACTTTTTGAGTTGGGCTTGTAAATATTTCATAAAACTATATGATGCCGTTAGATGGATCGGACTATTCTTTCTGTGCGCCCCAAGGTGGGTGAAGGCCGACTCTTCGATCGGCTTTATTTTTCTTGATGGATCAAATTCAAAAGGATTTCCGGAAACAATTCTGAACGCTGGTGCAAGATGGAAAAAAGAACCAAGAAAATTCCAGGACAAAGTGGCCGCTATATTTATGCTCTGACTTCCGGGGTTGAGGATCGTTCATTTGGAACCATAGGAATCAACGGCGCAAATGTCTACACCATTTCCTCCGGGGCAGTGTCTGCTGTTGTAAGCGACGCTCCTAATGGAAGGATCAGGCCCGAACGGCGTAATTTTGCAGCTCATCAGGCCGTGCTGAAAAAGCTCCTCGAAGACGGGGATCTATTGCCCATGACTTTTGGAAATGTTTCGGAAGGAGCGCCGGCTGTAAGGTCGTTTTTGTCGAGACATCAGAAATCTATCCTGGCGGGTTTGGCCAGGGTCGGTGGCAAGGTTGAAATGGGACTAAAAGTCAACCTTGATGTTCCCAACATTTTTGAATTTCTGGTGAACAGAAATCAGGAGTTGAGATCGGCCCGGGATCAACTTATTGGGCGGACCAGGGAAGCTACTCAGGATGAAAAAATAGAATTAGGCAGGTTATTTGCGAACATCCTTGATTCTGAACGTGAGGACCACACTGATTTCGTTGAAAACATACTTTTAAAAGCCTGCTCTGAGATCAAAAGAAACAAATGCAGGGACGAGCGGGAAGTGATGAACCTTGCTTGCCTCATTGATCGAGGTCAGGCGCAAGAGTTTGAGGCCTGTGTTTTTGAAGCGGCAAATCATTTCGATGACAGTTTTGCGTTTGACTACAATGGGCCTTGGGCGCCTCACAACTTTACTGATGTTGACATAAACGCATAATCTCAACACAATCGGGGTATGGCATGTTCCTTGTTGACGACATTTTAATGGCCCCCTTTAAAGGAGTATTGTGGGTTTTTGAGGAAATTCACAAGGCCGCCAAACAGGAACGCCAGAACGAAAGTGAATCCATTACGGCTGAACTGCAGAAACTTTACATGCTGCTCGAATCTGGTTCCATCAGTGAAGACGAATTCGATGAGAGGGAGTCCCAGTTACTGGACAGACTAGATAGCCTTCAGGAAGTCGGCGCCTCAATTGATGAGGATTCCGAGGAAGACGAAGAATGGGACGAGGAAGAAGAGCAGGAATTCGAGAGCGGCAGTAGCATAGATATCCTCGACCCCGAGGAGGATGACTAGCCGGTTCTCAGTTGTCAATTACGATTCTATCTACTGGATAGTGACTTCATGGAAGACGAAAATAAAAATGTCGCATTGTGCGAGGTTCTGGACAGGGTTCTCAACAAAGGCGCCGTCATCGTCGGGGACCTGACCATTTCTGTAGCCAATGTGGATCTGATATATCTGGGTCTTCAGATAATACTTAGTTCAGTTGAAACAGGACGTCGACTAGGGTTTCAGGAATCGAACAGCCCATCCTACATCGGTGATTCCGATTAGAAAACAGCATTAATGACATGGCCTGTTTCAGTGATAAAAGCCGAATTCGTTTTAATGGAATCAACAGGTAATTCAAGTGGCAACATCCGTTTTTAGAGTTGATGACGTCGACCAGGCATCGTTACCTGAGGGTAGGGACGAGAGAATAATAAGCTCAGAAAACCTGTCCGATTTTGCAAGGATCATGAACTCCGGATCCCTCACAAAAAGGGATGCGGATGGTGATACCCCCAGGATCAGTCTGGACAAGGATAATGTCAAAAATGGCTTGGGGCAGCTTGTTCTGACCTTGATCAAACTGCTTCATGAGTTACTTGAACGCCAGGCCATTCAGAGAATGGAAGCGGGTTCGTTGACAGACACAGAAATTGAAAATCTGGGGTTGACTCTCATGAAACAGGCGCAGGAGATCGATCGATTGCGCAAGGAATTTAACCTGGAAGAAAAAGATCTTAATCTCGACCTCGGTCCACTCGGCAAGTTGCTGTAAGGAGAACGGGAATGGCTGTTCAGCAATATACAAGGCATTCTGTCCAAAGCACGAATCTCGCAGATCTTCTGGAAAGGGTTTTGGACAAGGGTATAGTGATAGCTGGTGACATCAAGATCAAACTGGTTGATGTGGAGCTTCTGACAATTCAGATACGTCTGGTAGTTTGCTCGGTCGATAAGGCCAAGGAGATAGGTCTTGACTGGTGGGCGAACAACCCGGCTTTTCAGAAACAGGATCCTCCGGTTCAAATCAAATGACCCGACTCCTGATCCGTCACCGAACGTAAGAGCCCCTTAACTTCGATGGGTCTATTGTTTGAAAAAAATGATAGGCCCTTTTAACTGTTGGGTATAAGGCAAGAACCTCCAGCCAGAACCTGACCAGTGAAATGTTCCGAAACTCTTGATCCTTCGTTTGAACCATTCAATCACTTTGTTACCGGGGCAGCCTAATTGTCAGGTTTCGATACGGATATCGCCGGTGGCTCGGTTCCACTCATTGAGACGATGCCAGGCGTCAAAGCGAAATTGGACGGAATTAGATTACGGTTAATCATTTCGTCGGCGATCGCTGTGGCAACTGTCTGGGACATCTGGGGGCTATAATGAAAAGCCGATACGTACAGAGGTTCACTAGACTCTTTTTGAATATCGGCCAGCCAGATGAAGTTCTTGCCCGATTCCCTGAAATCAGAAACCCTGGAGACAAATTCATACCCATACTTTACATGCGGCGAAAATCCTCTGTAATCAAAATCTTTGAATATGTGATGAGTTTCATTGTACCCATATAGTGGCACGGGTTGCCACACGAATACACTCCTGATACCAAAATCGTCACAAATAGCTTCAACAATTTTCCTGTTCATCTGATAACGTTGAATAACGTGTCTGAGGATATCAGGTTCACTTTCAGAGGATTTCTTGACACTACTGGAATCAGGAGCGCTGGTGGAAAAACTCGAAGATTCGCTGAAGCTTTTTATAAATTTAACCACAGGCATTTCATTCAGACATTTCCTGAATAAGCTGACATCGGATTCATGCATGAATTTTCTCAACTGACCGGTGTATCCGGGATTTCCGTCTACGAGCATGAATTCATTTAGGCCGTCAAGGAAAATAACCACATTTGGAATGTAGCCATCGAGCAGAAGTTTTTCGAATAAAATGCGTTCCTGAGTAGAAAAGTACGCTCCCCTTCCAAAATTGTAAACCTTGACAGGGATTCCCATTCGCTGGTTCAAAATTTCCTGCAGATGTGATGCTACAGTTTCGCTGTCCTGCACACCGTAGCCAAAACTGGTTGAACCGCCAAAAAAGAAGATGACCAGGTCATTCTTGAGTGGTGGCCAGGGCCCCTGGTTTCCTGTATGCCTGAATCCGTTCACATCCACATTGACGAATTTTGTTTTATAGGGCGATTCCTTGAACTGCGTATAAGGATCATACTCCTGAACGATGTGGCGGCTGTCAAAGATTAGCTGGTCAATCTCCGACCTGCTTAGTTTCGGGAAGAGTTTCTCGAGAGTATCATTGCTTTTCTTGTATCGCATCGGAGCCTTTTGAGGCTCATCATTCGATAACCTCATATCGGAAAGCCGGTAATATCCCCACAAGGTTAGATTCAACACAAGAAATAAAGCCGCTAAGTTGATGATTACCACGGATGACCACAACGCAGCTTTAACGGCTACTGACCTCACGGACCCTTCGACGCCCATATCTCTACCCTACCTGATAAATAAATAGCGCTTACATCGCTAAAGAACATAACAATAACGGAATGGTCAGACTAATCGCAAAGCTTGTTCCCAAATGCAAGAACAAAATGCTTACTGTAACGAAAAATCTTGAACTATCCAAGAGACCTACCAGAAAATGGAAAATCCAACCGTAGTGACATTTTTAAAAAAGCATGAATGAGTTTCGTTCATTTAAATATGAACAGACGGAAAGAGAATTAAGAAATCAAAACAAATTATAATCTTAAATTGCTGATAAAATTATATCAAAAATAGTGTGTGTAATCAATTAAATAAAAGGCTCAAATAGAATCCAGACGAGATTCTGCCCTGTCCGAATACATGCTGACAGGAACACATGAATAATCAAACTCTCCGGAAAGCTACCTGAGCCATTTCGACACCCCAGTGAATGATAAATCCACTGCGGGGTTAATTAATGAGGCGATTAATTTACTTCGCCATCCGCCACCTTGGTGCGTATTACTTTTTTGTTTATTTTTCCTACACTCGTCTTAGGTATCTCTGTGACCTTATAGAATCTGTCAGGAATTGCCCACTTTGATATTACACCTTTCTCGGCAAATTGAGACATGAAGGTTTTAACGCTATCCTCGGAATAGGAGTCCTCAAAACCGGCTTTAGGAACTACCATTGCCACAGGCCTCTCACCCCATTTTTCGTCAGGCACTCCGATTACAGCTACTTCGGAGACCGATTCATGCTGACTTATAAGGCTCTCCAACTCTAGTGAGGAGATCCATTCACCACCAGTTTTTATGACATCCTTGAAACGATCGGTTATTTTTACATATCCCTCCGGGTCCATGTTCGCCACATCACCGGTGTGCAGCCATCCGCCATTCCAGAGTTCCTCTGATTTTTCGTCACTCTTGAAATAACCCTGGGTCAGCCATGGGGCTCTGACTACGACCTCGCCGGTTGTCGATCCGTCATGCGGCACTTCCTGAAAGTTTGAATCCACAATCTTGAGGTTAACGAGCGGAACTGGGAGTCCAGTTTTTGTAATTATTTCAACCTTATCATCCAACGGGAGATCAAACATTTGTGGTTTTAGGTTGGCGGCAGTCAGAAGAGGACAGGTTTCTGACATTCCATAAGCTGATACGATCTGTATGCCCAAGTCCATGGATGCTTTTGCAAGACCTTTAGGCAAGGCTGATCCACCGATGACAACTTTCCAGTTGGTTAAATCTACCTGTTTTGCTACCGGGGAGGACACCAGCATGTGAAGAATTGTCGGAACACAGTGAGAGAAGGTTACCTTCTCTGAAATCAACAGCTTGAGCAACATGGCGGGTTCATATCTCCCGGGATAAACCTGTTTGCATCCCATCAATGTTGCGAGATAAGGTATGCCCCATGCGTGAACGTGGAACATGGGCGTGATCGGCATATAAACATCGGCTGACTGGAATCTCACCGGAGATGAGAATGAAGCCAACGCCATAGCGAGTCCAAAGGTGTGTAGCACTAACTGGCGATGGCTGTAATAAACTCCCTTTGGGTCCCCCGTGGTTCCCGTCGTGTAAAACAGAGTGGCCCGGGTGTTTTCATCAAATTCAGCAAATTCGTGTACATCCGAAGCTTTCGCAAGCAAATCCTCGTACTCCCCTGCCAGGTCGAGTGAGGTTGCAGGCGCCTTTTCGCTCTCTTGCATGAGGATTATCTTCTTTACCGTCGTCAAATTCGGTTTGATGGCCTCTACCAGAGGTAAAAACTCCTCGTTTACAAGTAACACGGTGTCTTCAGCATGATTTATCGTAAAGACGATTTGCTCTGGAGAAAGTCTCACATTCACCGTGTGAAGCGTAGCCCCCATCATAGGCACGCAAAAAAAGCATTCCAGATAGCGGTGCGAATCCCAATCCATAACCGCAATTGTGTCATCGGATCCTATTCCAAGAGTGTTAAACGCATTGGCTAGCTTGTTGATTCTCTTGTACAAATCACGATAGGTGAATCGCAGTTTGTCTCTGTAAACGATTTCCTGGTCAGGCGCGTAAAGTAGAGGGGTGTTCAAAATCTGTTTGATTAACAAGGGATACGAATATGCCGAAGGCGTTTTGGTGATAAGTCGCGTCGCTTTCTCCATTAAACATCTCCTCAAAATTTGGTTGGTCTCATAGCAAAAGGCCACAAGTAGAGTTTTTTATGGCCATCTGAGCGCCAGACGACGGGAAGAAGGCGCTCTATTTAATCCTACCTGCATTGACAGGCATGTCAATCAATTTTTCTCAGCAAAACAGCCCAAAAAATAAGTTAATTCGACGTGATGGTTTCTATGATTATTGCAAAAAGCCTTTTAAATCACATGATGCTGGTGGTCAGTTACTGGATGCTGAAAAGTGATTCATCGAATTCAGATTTTCCCTGGTACTTTTTGAGGGCCATAGCTGGAATAAGATCCAGATTCATCAGCAGATCGCTGGTCACCTCGACACCGACCTTGCGCAGGGCCTCCACAATGGCTTGAGGTTGAGGCGGACATGATTTTACATAAATGAGATCGTCCTTGTTCGGATGATTTTTGTGCGCTTCGCTGAGGCATTTTCCAATCAGTATACTTTTCTTGCCTGGAGTCGGTTTCATCACCTTACCTGTCAGCACCTCAACATCGTCCCATTTGATCCCTTTCCAGGCCATGGCTATTGAGGCCAAAACTGCTCCGGTAAGCAAAGAACAGTAAGTACAGAGGCTCAAATCATATTTAGGATATGAAATCCCGTCAATTCCCATCTTTTTCATGGGCAAAGGCAGAGAATTGTCTTCATTGTAGGGAAAAGTGTATTCGTGGAATCTGGTAAGAGGCGCAATGTCCTCACCGACAATAGTTATGTCAGACATGTCGACGGGCCTGTTCCTGGTCTTTGCAGCGTGAACCAGATGCGGAACCTCGGAACCAGAATAGCCAAGAATTTTGGCCCCAACCAAATCAGCCGACAAGACGTCATCGGAAGCGATGATGATGTCACTGCGATGAGCCTTACCATCGAATCCCGGACCGCGTTCGTTTGAAAATATTCCGTCTATAAGCGTAAAACACGGTGGTATACTGTCAGCAAGCCTGGATACCATCAAATTCAGGTCGCGCACGCCATCATAGTTGTGGCATTTCTTCCTTGAATTAATATTAATTGTCCCTTTGATGTTCTTGATGCCCAGACTCACCACCGTCTGAGCGTGTGTCTTCAAAACAGGTAGGTTAACTATGAAGTCGCTATTCAAGAAAGTTGAACTGAAATTCAGGTGGACATTGTCAAAAACCTCTATTTTTTCAAACGAATCCTCAAATATATTTAAAAGCCTGACTCCATATCTTTTCTCGAGCTTCCTGTAGCCAAGCTTCTCGAATGCATCATACTGAGTTGATCTGTCTTTTGGATCAAAAACAACCGATCCCTCTCCAATGGTAATCTTTGATACGCCCATATCCTTGAGCACAGCAACAACGTCTTCCAGTATCCTGGATGTAGTAATTACACCAAATTTTGGAAACGAGCTGGCTTTGCTCCAGAAAACAATGTTTGGTTTGATGAAGACGCTGTCCGTTGATTTGAGGTTACTCAGTCCTCCACCGGTTTCAATCAGATTTCGAACCGACTCAACCGGAATTTTGTATTTACCAACAGCTACTTTGAATCTGGTCATATTCCTGGACCACCTTTGACATTGGTTTGAAATGAATAGCCATATTTTTTTGGCGCCGGACTAACCGCTCCTGTCAGATTCAGAAGGCAACGATCTTTTTCAGTAGAATCCGCAGGGAAGACAACTGCAACATTTAAACAAACAGTTCTTCACCAGCCTTAACAGTCAGGTCTACATCCTCCATCAGGCGTTCACAAAGTCCTGTCACCTTCGGCGCTTCATAATGGAAAAAGAATTTCATTGTATGAATTTTTGATCTGTAAAATGCCTCGCCCAACTCTCTGCATTCGGACGCCAAAGCCTCATGCGCCACTACCCCCTGCAAAAGCCACTGCCAACTGATCGCTACTATTCCGAATAGCTCCAGATACAATGTTGAATCAGCCAGGAACAGGTTCACTTTCCCCTGGATGGCTAGAGAGGCTAGCTTCAAAGTGACACTTTGAAGTCTTTCCAGCATTGATTTCATCTTTTCACAATAGGGGGTCAATTCGTGAAACGCTGCGCATCTCTTGATGGTGGAGAGAACTTCTTCAACGAATGCCTGCAAGGGGGCGCCGTTGTTGTGGATCACTTTTCTTCCGAGCAGATCCAGCCCCTGAATTCCTGTTGTGCCTTCATGGATGGGGTGAATCCTTATGTCCCTGTAGAACTGCTCAAGCGGGAATTCATCGCAGTAGCCGTATCCACCCAAGATCTGGAGACCTGAGCTGACCGAAGCTATTCCCATTTCGGATGGATAAGTTTTTGCGACCGGAGTGAGAAGATCAAGCAAAATTGAGGCCCGTTTTCTCACATCCTCTGATTGAGACCGCTTCATGTCATGATAAATCAGGCACTGGAGTATCAGTGAGAGCGATCCTTCCACAACTGATTTCTGAAACAAAAGCATCCGCTTTACGTCAGCGTGATCGATGATCCTCACCGGAGGGCTTGAAGGGTCTTTGGATGCAATATCACGTCCCTGATATCTCTGTTGCGCATACTCCAGGGAAGCGTAGTAAGCTGCCGAGGCTATGGCTGTTGCTCCCGTCCCAACTTCCAGTCTGGCCTCATTCATCATCTGGAACATGTAGCTTAGTCCCTTGTTGGGAGAGCCAACAAGATAGCCAGCGCAATCGTCGTTCTCTCCGAAAATCAAATGAGTGATAGGGGCCCCCTTGTAGCCAAGTTTGTGATAAACGCCAGAGCAGAAAACATCATTGGGAACTAATTCCCCGGAATCCAGAGGTCGTTTCTTGGGGACCACGAATAGAGATATGCCTTTCGTGCCCACAGGCGCATTATCAATCCTGGCCAGGAGCAGATGAATTATGTTATCCGCTCCATCATGTTCGCCTGCAGATATGAAAACCTTCTGACCCTTGATCTTGTAAGTTCCTTCTTCGGTCAGAACGGCCCTGGTGGTAATGTCTCCCAGTGAACTTCCCGCCTGAGGTTCAGTCAGGGCCATCGTGCCCTGCCATTCACCACTGAACATTTTAGGGATAAAGGTTTCTTTGAGAAGATCCGAACCAAAACTCTGTATCAGATGCGCCGCCCCTGTAGTGAGCATTGGGTACACTGATACAGAGTAGTTTGAAGCTGCAAACAAAAAATGACACAAGGTTGTTATAATGAACGGAAGTTGTTGACCCCCCATTTCAAATGGAGCATTAGCTGATATCCATCCGCCTCCCCCGCACTCCCTCATGAATTCCCTGACAAGTTTATGCGCCGATACTTCAGGGTTTTTGTATTGTGGCGGATTCTTGTCCATGTCAGATAGATGAGGGTGGAGCATCTGAGTCGCTATCCTGAGAGCCGTCTGAAGAACCAGATCGAATGATTCGCGCGAATGCTCCGAATAGTATGGGTAATTTAACAAGGATTGCGCCTGGAAGACGTCGTAGAGAAGGAATCTTATATTTTCCGGATTTGCGAATTTTTGCGCCATTGTTTTCTCCGTATTCCAAAGATTAATGTCATCCTATCTTCAAATGAATACGAAAATAAACAAAAAAGGCGCCTTGTGAGCGCCTTGAACAAAATTCAGTATCGTTTGCAAGAAAACAAACGGCTGTAAACGAGAAAAAATATGTGAAATAATAACGCTTTCAGACAGTTCTGAAAGACTAGCCAGTTATTTGTCTTTGACTTTCCATTCCTTCCAGACGTTGCCGGCCAATTCAGGTCTGGGTTTCAGCGTTGGCTGTCCTGGTGTCCATCCAGCGGGCATGACTTCGCCAGTAGCTCTGTTATGTTGGAATGCCTGCAACTGTCTGACGAGTTCCGAGAAATTTCTGCCCACCGGAGGAGCCAGAATTTCCATGGCCTGGATCACGCCATCCGGATCAATTATGAATCGACCACGTATATCTACTCCGCCCTTGGAATCATAAACTCCGTAAAGTTTGCCCACTTTACCACCTGCATCACTCAGTAAAGGAAAAGGCAAACCCTTGGGGATCATTTTTGAAAGCTCTGTTTCATCCCATATCTTGTGAGAGAAACGGCTATCAACACTCATGGCCAGAATCTGGGTGTTCAACTTTGATATTTCGTCGTATCGAGCGCCAACTGACGCTATTTCGGTGGGTCAAACGAATGTGAAGTCACCCGGGTAGAAGCACAAAACGACCCATTTACCCTTGAAATCGGATAGCTTAATGTTTTTAAAGCCACCATTTTGGTATGATGGAGCCTCAAAATCCGGCGCCGGGAATCCGACCCTGGCAACAGCAGCGCTGCTCGACGCCTCTGCGGATTGAGCCACTGGCGCGCCTGAGGCCGGTTGCTTGGCCGCAATGGGGCCAGCCGCTGGCTCTACACATTCATCAACCGCTCCCTTTGTCGCCACCTTGGCCTTGGGATCTGCCGAAAATGCAGGAGGTCCTGCGGATACCAAGGTCACCAGCATCAGGAAAAATGCAATCTTGACCATTCTCATTAGAAGGAATTTCCCCCTTTCCACTATTTATGTCATGCGCTTAAAGGCAATGACCCGTTTTAAAACACTATTTCCCATGCCTGGACATGCTTTTGATCTGTCCCCACAACAATTATTACTACTGAAATAACAATCCAGTGGGAAAAATCATCTCGAATGCCTTTAAATGGGCAAAATAAACCTTCGGGAACCACGATGCGACAAAGTTTTTCAAGCTCTGTAGCTCCGATGACCCAATGATTTCATGTTTTTCATTTATCAGTCTAAATCGATGTCCGCTAACTGTCAACCATCCAATACGTGTTGTTACTATTTAGGTATCTAACCATATGAAAGCGTCAGGCCTTTACCGGTAAAGAGAATAAACTACAACCCAATTATTGGCAACCAGTTTTTTACACTATGCCGCTGAAGCTTACGAATTAAACTTGATTTCTGGCTAGGTGAATCTCTTCAGCAACACAGACTGAGCGCAGAGCAACAGTCCTGCGATAATTTGAACAGTGTAAACATCGATTACTGTTCTATAGGGTGGATTATTGGTGAAGAGCTAATATTAGTGAAGTAGAAAGGTTGGCTCCCCGAGTAGGACTCGAACCTACAACCTAATGGTTAACAGCCATCCGCTCTGCCGATTGAGCTATCGGGGAATAAAAAACAGATTGAACAACGAACAGTGTCATTATTCAATCTACTTATTTTGTATAAAAAGACATGGTTTGTCAATTCTGAAATAGCGACCCATGTAAAAAAATTGACACAGACCGTCCAAGTCTCCGGTTTAGGCAAGGAATGCTAGTCGAAATTCCTGAGGTTATTCAGCGGCCCATTTCCTGATTGACGGAGCCTCAACCGCATCCCATCCATCTGAGATACGCAACTGCATGAAGTATTCAAACAGGTCATCTACTATGCCCATACCTTCCTCAACAAGGGATATTTTTTCGAGGAAGTTGCCTTCAGCTTCCATATCCGAGTCTCTTTCATCCGGAGGCAATATGGGTGGAGTCTTGAAAGACCCATATGAAAACCAGGTCCCCTTGAGGACAAGCGTGAACTCGTTCTCGTCTGCTTTCAGGGAAATTCTGGCTTCTTCAATCTTTTTTCCCTCACGCAAGGCTGCTAGTCCCTCTCTTAATTCAGAATATTCGCCCTTGATAGAGACTGTTTGTGGGGTTTCGACATCTGAGAGGTCTAGAGTCATCCGATCGAGGAAAATCACCTGAATCGGTTTTCTTCGCGGAATTTCAATAATACCGCCGGTCTGGTCCGATTTGAACCACAACCATGTCAGGAATTCTCTTCCCAGAAAAGCCTTTTCACGAAGTATATCTAAAAAATCCATCAAGTTACCTCATAATTAACCATGATGAGCCGTCTTGGGTGTGAAATCGCATGCCTTAAGCCTTTCGAGGCTTCCTTTGTCGGCGGGACTCGCCAAAAGCTCTTCAGCCTTCAGATACGATATGAGGGGAATCACGCTAAGGCCGAAACTCTTTTTGAAGTGATCTTCAAACCTCTCCCGCGCCCTAATTGCGAGGCTTGTGAAATACACCACGGATCTGGACGTATCCCAGACAAAATCAAATACCTGAATCGACGGAAGAACCTGTTTCTTCAAAACTTCTTTTACGGTTTCCTTCAATTCCTTGCGCTGATTTGAAGATAGTCTTCTTTGGCCTGTTTCCTGCAAAAGTTTCCGGGTTTCTTTTTTTAGCTGAATCTCGAGAATCCTGGGAGGAATACGCACAGTGTCTACCCTTAGTGAAAGAGCGACATAGTTTCCGTAAAGATACGAGGCTCCATTGAAATCGTATTCCGAAAAATCTTCAATTGAAGTCCAACCCAACCCGATTAATTCACCCGGAGTGTCTATTTCACGAAAGGCCCCCGATTTTACCCCCGCATCGACTGCTTCCCAAAAAGAGCTCGATACCTCTCCCTTGGTTTTGTATCTCATCATAGATGTTGATCTTGAAAAAAATCCCATAAAAGATACCTCGTTGCTGCCGGACGACAACAATCAATATAATTTCAGGTCAATTTTAAACTGAAAGACCTCTATGCCCCACATTTTGTCAATCCTGCCTGGACACTGAAAGGGAAGACCTTTCAATACCTGCCGAATTCAGTCAGAAGAGCCTAAACCGGGTAAAGGTTCAGGAAATCCTTTACTTTCTTGCATATTTCATCTTCACGATCCCTGTGAAAGTGATCGTGCCCCGGTAGAACTGCGCACATTTTTGGCTCTTGGACTATCTGGGACAATTCATGAAAACCTTTGGTCGAACACACAAAATCTTTGTCCCCAGCGACCATGAGCTTGGGACGTTTTTCCTGGCTCAGGAAAGCAAAATCATACATATCAACCGGTGGTGAAACCATGATGAGCCAGTTAGGTCTCTCATCAGAAACTCCAACTTTCATCCCGACCCAACTACCGAATGAGTAGCCGCTGACTATCATCCTGGATGGATCCAGGCGGTCGTCAGAGGACAAGTAGTTGATGCATGAAGCCACGTCGGTCATCTCGGAAATTCCCTCTCCATAAGAGCCTGTGCTTCGGCCTACTCCCCTGAAATTGAATCTCAGGGTAGCGATTCCACTTTCAATGAAAACCCGGGACAATGCCTGAACAACGTTGTTGTTCATCTCTCCGCCATATAGAGGATGGGGGTGGCAAATAAGCGCAGATGGTATTTTTTCGCTTTTGTGCTCAGGAAATTCGAGAACGCCTTCCAGGATCACGGAGTCTGGACAGGGAATGCTTACATTTTCTTTCATGTTTCACTTCTAAAGTCAGCGCAATGACATTGAAATCAGCAGCTTGGCCTGTCACGAAGCCTGACAGGTGGCCTTTGGCAATCTTACGGTGAAAGTAGATCCTTTATTCAGTTGAGAAGTGACGAGAATATCACCACCGTGGTTTTTTACAATACCGTAGCTGACGGCAAGCCCCATCCCAACTCCTGATCCTTGTGAAGACTGTTTGGTTGTGAAGAAAGGATCAAAAATACTCTCCAGCGTGTCTTCCGAAATGCCCGGACCTGAATCCTCGAAATCGATTTCTACAAAACGTCCCGCGCTCCGGATCCTTATCGTTAGCGCTCCCGGACCGTTGATAGCCTCCGCCGCATTCATGAGTATATTGACAAAAACACGTTGTATCTGATTCGCATCTGCCCAAACCGTCGGAAGGTCTGTCTGGAATTCCGCCTTGAGCCTTATAGCGTCAAATCGCGCCTGTAGTTTCACTATCTCAAGAGCCCGCCGGAGAATCTCCTGTATGACAACATTGGACATGGAGGGCGGAGTTTCCCTTGAGAAATCCAGAATGTTGTGGACTATTCCCTGCAGTCTGTTTGTTTCGCGCAAGATGGCCCTCAGATCGCTGCAGGTTTCTGTGTCTGCCTCGTATTTCCTGAGCAAATTACCCGCACGTGACAGAATGCCCGACAAAGGTTCATTCATTTCATGGGCCACGCCCGAGGCCAGCTTCCCCAGAGAGGATAGTTTCCTCGACCTCATAAGCTGATTTTCCATCTTCTTTTTCTCTGTCAGGTCCGTAAAAATTCCGACAGAGCCTGTCTCCTGTCCTCCCTCGTACAGAAGCGCGGCAGATATGTATACAGGTATCTGTAATCCGGAACGATGCACTATTGACATCTCCGTTTTTTGAAGAAGCCCTTTTCCTCCGTAATCATTTGACCTCAGGTTTTTCATGATTATTCGCGCAAGTCCAGGTGGGTAGAGGTCCACAATGTTCATCTTGCCTACCACGTCTTTTTTTGAATATCCCAGAAGTTTCTCAGCAGCGGAGTTGAACAGTATTATTTCCCCACCCTTACGGATACATATTAGAGCGTCCGGACAATTCTCTATGATGTTCTCGCGGAAAGCGTAAGCTCTCTCAAGTTCTATGTTGGCTTCCCGCACCAATGTTTCAAGATTATATGTGTATTGTCTCAGCCTCTTTTTTAGATTCAGCTTTTCAAGGGATCTTTTGATTGACAGGGACAGTAATTCGTCACTGACAGGCTTCAGCAGAAAGTTTGAAGCTTCACGTCTCAGGCAATCTATGGCCATCTCCATGTCGCCATGGCCGCTTATCATGATGACTTCAGCGTCAGGATTAATTTTTCGCAGACGTTCAAGCACTTCAATCCCATTCATTAAAGGTAATTTGACGTCCAACAGCACTACATCCGGAAGTTCTTTCTCATATACCTTTAAAGCTTCAAGTCCGTCTGTAGCCTCAATTACCTCGAATCCGTCCATTTCCAGAGTCATTCGCAGCAACTGGCGAATGGAGGCTTCGTCATCAACCAGAAGCAATTTATACATCAGCATCTCCAGATCCCAAGATGGGAAAAACTAGCCTGAATAGTGCGCCATGTTCCAGATTGGAGACCCCTATCGATCCCTTGTGATCCCTGACTATCTGGTAGCTGATCGCAAGGCCAAGACCGGTGCCCTCTCCACGACCTTTTGTGGTGAAAAACGGCTCAAAGATTTTGGACCTTATGTTCTCACTGACACCTGGACCCGAATCACTAAAGTCTACAATAACATTTTTGTCGTCACAAGAGCTTTGAATTTTGACAAACTTCTGTTCAGACTCCTCCGATTCCTGATCCTCATACTCTTGCATTCCCAGAATGGCGTCGCGCGCGTTGACGAGCAGATTAATGAACACCTGTTCCAGCCTGTTGGAATTACCGATAATTTTGGGATTACCCGGATCCAGGTTCAGGTCACAGGCAATGGCGTGCGATTCAAACTGTTTTGACATCAAACTGACTGCGTTTGTGATTGTCCTGTTAACATCGACAACGCCCATGGTCTGATCAGATTTTCGACCAAACTCCCTCAGGTGGTTTATTATTCGGGTGGACCTCTCAACGCTGTTTCTGAGTTCCGTCAGGATTTTGTTCATGTCCTCGCCCGACAAGGTTTTGCCTGACCTGATCTTCTTTTCGAGATAGTCGCATCCAAGTCGAATAATATAGAGCGGCTGGTTTAATTCATGAGCAATTCCTGTCGCCATCTCTCCAAGGGTGGACATTTTGCTTGAGTGAATCAGTCGAGCCTGTTTCTCAAGTTTTTCAGTTGCATCCCAAACAGCTGCTATTATGGCCGATTGGCCCCTGTAGCTGCCCCTGATTGCATTAAAATTGACCCTGAATACCGATCCGTCTTTTCTTTTGTGCTGGATTACAGGCGGAAGATCCTCTTCGGAGGAGCATGATTTTAGCAGCGCATTTACGGTCTGGTCACGATCGATATCAAGAGCCAGGTCAGGAAAATTCATCGACAAAAGTTCTTCTGCAGAAAACTGATATTCCTCGGTGGCCCTGGCATTGACGTCCAGGATTTTCCAATCCCGATCATCTATGACAAATATGGGCGACGGACCGTGGTCAAAAAGGAACCGGTAACGTGCTTCCGACTCACGTATACGAGCCTCTGAAGCTTTCAAACGCGTTAACATGCGGTTGAAGGAAGTTGTCAGACGATATATTTCGTCGTTTGAAGAAAAAGCAACCGATTTGTCGGCCAAAACACCGCTTTGACCCACAGAAGACGCTGCGCCGATATGCTGAACATCGACTGACTCCTCTCGACTCACAGCATCGGCTTTTCTCGTAAGCTCCTGCAGCGGATATGTGATTATTTTGCACAACCGGTCTATAAATAACCACCCCAGAGCTATCACCACCACGCTCGACACGAAATGGAGAGTCTTAATCTCCTGAATTATACGGTAGTCCATACTTTCATTGGGAAATACAATTAGTTGCAGGATCATGCCAATTAACAGCAGTACGCCTGATACGACTATTAATGTCGAAAAAAGAAGCCGGTTCTTGAATGTGTCAAGCGATCGTATTCTTGAAGCTAATGCTGGCGGGGCTTTGGAGAGGACTCTTTCGATCCATCTGTATGGCCAAAGTCTGGTGTAATAGACGATAAGTCTGGAGTCTTCCTCAACGGAGCTGTCCTGAGCTTGCGTCAAGGATGGAGCCTTTGGCGCAACATGTTTCGAGCCGTCAGTACGCCCATTTCTTAACATGCGGATTTCCTTACGAACAGATCGTTCCGTCAGGAAAAAAATGTCATGTTAATTAATCCTGAAAAAGTTTTCCCACAAAAATGATCGTATACCATTCTATAGCTTAATGGTAAAAGTTTATAGAGATTTTTGAAAAAATATCTGAATCTTTTTTTTACTGTGCCATTCAACGGGATGTTGAGAGAGAGGCACGGTTTCCAGTCTACTGAAAATTGTTTCCCTGTAAAAAGCTATGCGCTGGCTCAGCATTGTTCGTAAAAATTTTGGAATCTGAATCTGGCGCTGAAGCTCAGGAGACATATTCTGACGTGGTATCGGGAAAACCAATCTTGTCTTTTACTGGACCGGAATTAAAGTTATAGTAAGGTATAAGGAATCAAACGTGACCGGAACAGGCGACAATCAAAACCAAAACGGAAATTTTCGAATTACAGGGGGTAGGGTGTTTTCATCACGATTTTTTCCGATCCTTATTCTATCAATCTTTTCAATTTGTGCAGGTGAACTCTTGGCTTCTGACAATCCATTTACCGGGGAATGCCCTGACAGCCCGAACTGTGTCTCAACAAAAGCTTCCCAGGAACGATCCAGGATGAACCCCATAGTATTCCAGGGTTCCGTTCATGACGCTCAGGAATTGCTGCTGTCTATTCTGCTGTCGATGCCAGGCGTCAAAATAGTTGAAAGAGATCATGAACGCATTCAAACAACATTTACGTCGGCCATCTTTGGTTTTGTCGATGACGTGGAATTTGTTTTTGATGATTCAAGGAAACTCATAAATTTCAGGTCAGCCTCCAGAACAGGTTACTATGACCTGGGCGTTAACCGCAGGCGCATGGAGTCGATAACAGAAGCGTTCACGAAACGTCATTCACAATGAAGATTTGACGGTAACGGCTTTAGTAATAAAGGCTCTGTTCTCGCTTACGGTCTCTGGATGCGCTTAATGTCGAGCCCAATTACCCGTGCGGCATTTTGCCACAGGACCCTCTCCAGCGTTTCTTCGGATAGTGAGAGGCTTTTAAGCCTGTTCACCTGGCCGGTTATCGACGATATGGTAGGCCAATCGCTGCCAAAAATGAATTTGTCCCTTAATTGCTCAAAATGAGGAAATATCTGGGGGATCTTCCTGAGTGGCACGCCGGAGAGATCTATAAACACGTTCTTGTGACGCCGAATCATCCATTCAGCCTGCGCATACCAGAATGGACGTCCGGCGTGGCTCATTATTATGGTGAGTCCGGGAAAATCATCAGCTATATCGTCCAGCAACAGGGGGTCAGCATATTTTATTCGAGTGCCTTTAAAAATAGACGTTCCGGTGTGGAACATCACGGGTATGTTCAAAGCCTGGGCAGTTTCATATGCGGGGAGGAGCCTCTTGTCTCCTGGCCAGAAATGGGAATAGGATGGCAATAGTTTAATGCCCTTGCAACCCAGTTTAGTCACGCACGTTTCTAGCTGAACAGCAGGTTCCGGACCTTCATAGAGACATACCGAACCAAAAAATATCAACCTGTCATAATCACGGCAGAACTCGGATAGCCACTCATTAGTTACAACTCCAGTGGCCTTCGGAGCGTACTCGGCCAGGCAGACGCCATAATCAACTCCCTCTGAAGCCAGGTAATCATTGAATTCGCCTGGTGTTATGTTTTCTGAATACCGCCTGAGATACTCTGGATTCGTTGTTTCAAAATATTCATTCACCCAGGGGTTCCATTGGCTTGCGCTACTGGCATGAAGATGTATGTCTATGAGTGGCATTATGATCTCCCGGACACCGGAAACTTGCTCACCTGTCT
Source organism: uncultured Desulfomonile sp. (assembly GCA_964542775.1). Taxonomy (GTDB): domain Bacteria; phylum Desulfobacterota; class Desulfomonilia; order Desulfomonilales; family Desulfomonilaceae; genus CAITZA01. Next base: position 27,304 of record CAZIVV010000116.1, on the reverse strand, counting down.
CTTGTAAGCGTTATTGATCCAAATCCTCGACACAATTTCTGCAAAGCCCTTTATTCGTGTTCAGGACAGAAATTTTCCTACCGACTCACCCGCATGCCTACCGGACGCCATGGCCCACTGCATGGAATCTATACTCAGGTATTCTCCACAACAGAACAGGCCCTTGCTCAATTCAATGGATCTTGCCGGGCTGGTGGTCGTTGGCATGACCTGAAGCGGCAGCGAATACTTGATCCGATCGATCTTCAAAGCTTTCCATTCCCTTACCATAGGCCCAAAGAATTCCCTGAGTCCGCCCCGGGCATGATTTTCCAGCTGCTCATCAGGCATGTCAGGATCACCGGTAATGTTAACTGTGATTAACGACTGTCCTGCAGGAGCATACGAAGCATGCAGGTTTGTTGGCACAATAAGGTTGTTTACAAGTCCTTTTCGGGAACCGTTCATTACGAGGATCGGCTCGTCAAAAGGAGGGGTGTCGGCCGCGTAATGAATACAGGTCGAACTACGGAAACCTTTTGGCGCAGGTCCACCTACCAGCCGGGCTGTCTCCGGCTCTTCAGTGGCGACCACAATGGCCCTGGAATCGAGCTTCTCACCGGATTCGAGTGTCACAGCGTTTTCCGATATCGATGACACTCTTGAATTGAGTCTGATAGATCCCTTGGGTATCCTTGACGCTATTTGCCTGGGAATTTCACCCATTCCTTTTTCCGGCAGGGCCGTCGCGCCGGCGAAAAACATTCTGAATACGAATTCAAAAACGCGACTGGACACTTCCAATTCAGGGTCAAACAATACTCCTGAAATAAACGGCCTGAAAAAGTTTTCTATGATCCTGGGTCCGAACCCGTATTTAAGAAGCCTTTCACGGATTGGCATTTCAGGACGGCTGAAGAGTTCCTCCAGCTTGCCGGAAGAAACCGAGTATCGTAAACTGGCTATCCGAAGTTTGTCACTAAGTGTGCCGATTGGAGAAAAGGCTCCGGACGCAGCGTCAAGCGGATGCCTGAAAGGATCGGCAACCTTGTGGAAACGACCGTCTATGTTGATCATCGCTCCAGGATAAAAAGGTTTAAGTTTCAGGTCATCATAATTAAGTACTCTCTGCGCTTCGGGGTACGCAGTGAGCAAAACCTGTAGCCCCCTGTCCAGTTGAAAGCCATCCACTATGTCTGTCCTGACTCTGCCACCAACATCATCAGATGCTTCCAGGATTATGAAATCGACTCCTTTTCCCATAAGCTCAAGGCCGCAGCAGAGACCTGAAAGGCCACCACCAATTATTATTACGTCTGAATCAGGCATTCCAACATCCTCTCTCTTTATGACAAAATCTCAATTAGGTAGCGACGCCAATTCCAGATCAAACACAGTAATGGCTATTTTCAAAAAAGAAACTCCTGGGCGCCGCCGACTCAGCTCCATAGACTATGGTATGTCTGTTCTGATAATGATACTCTTTTTTGAATTTACCTCAACTCGAGAGGATATTTAAAGGCATAAACATGGATAGACAACAAAACACCAGGATTACACTAATTGATTCTCACGCCCATCTTGAACTGGAACCATTGTGCAATGATACGCAAAACGTCGTTGATAGAGCCCGCAAGGCCGGGCTGACGGCCATAATTACTGTAGGCATCGATCTTGAGGATTCCCTGAAAGCCCTCGACATCGCTCACAGTTTCGAGGATATCTTCGCTTCAGTAGGCTTTCATCCGAACAACGCCCGGTTTGCAGGCGCCAAACAACTACAGGAAATACAGAAAATGGCCGCTGATCCAAAAGTGGTGGGCTATGGAGAAATAGGACTGGATTTCTTCAGGAACCGTTCACCTCGTGATGTCCAAATAGGTGTATTTGAGGATCAGATGCAGATAGCCAAAACCATCAATAAGCCCGTTATAATTCATCTACGCGATGCCTACGACGAAGGTCTGGCCTTGCTGGAAAAGGCCGCCCCTTTTGAGGCCTCAGGAGTGATTCACTGTTTTTCAGGGAATAATGACGACGCCAAGCGCGCTTTAGAGCTCGGATTCTACATTTCCTTTCCAGGAACGGTAACTTACAGGAAAAATGAGGAACTACGATCAATTGTGGGGACAATTCCAGGGGATCGTATTTTGCTCGAAACCGATTGCCCTTTTCTGTCCCCGGAACCGCTCAGGGGGAAAGACAACGAACCTTCCTTCATCACGCATACGGCCAAAAAAGTAGCTGAGATCAGGGGAATACCCACGGAAGATGTCGGCAGACTAACCACAGCAAACGCTTGTCGACTTTTCCGACTTGACGATTCAATTCTGAACGTGTCTTAAAAATCTTGACAATTATCCGACTCTCTTGGTAATTGTACAAAGATTGGTCCCATCGTCTAGCGGCCTAGGACATCGCCCTCTCACGGCGGAGACAGGGGTTCGATTCCCCTTGGGACTACCAAAAACAGCCGTAAAACCAACCCGTTACGATTTTTCTTTTTTCCCTTCAATTCATCGCCTCAGAATTTGCCCCCGCTTTGCCCCCGTTTTCTCAAATTGTTATTTTAGGAATGTTTTAGGAGTCAGGATTTTTGGAGTCGACTGTGACACGTTTTTATAAACACCAGGCCAATTTTGACTCGATGGCGCCGCCGCATTTCGGCGATGTCACCACAAAGATCATGCATAAATGTATCAATTGGAAGCAGGTCTAAAAATTTGGAGTGGGTGTCAATGTCGTGACCAGTGGGTTCGTCTCCTTTGAAAAGTCGTACATCCAGCTTTATCAATAGGCAGACCAAGGCGCATTTTCTAATTTTCTACATGTGACGAATGTTTCTATTTTTTCCACTTTAGACCTAATGGGGCCGCATTCCTGGGAACGTCATAGCCGGTGAGTTTTTCGACAAAATCGGTCACTGGATCGACGCAGTTTGGATTCAATCCCCGAACGTGAATCTGCAGCACATCCGTAGGTGGTAAATGATAGGTTTCAAAAACGGGAGCGCTATTCAGTTCACTAGCGGTAATTATCCGCTGGAGACTTCTGACTCCGTGTTGAAGAGGAACGTGAATCAGGTAAGCCAAAAGATCAGGGTTTATAGCCTCGAGTTTGTCCTGCTTTTTCAGAAAATTTCTTAGCATCAACGCTCTAACAAGTTTTGCAGGTGAATTATCAACCCATGCTTCACTATCGCTAACTTCGATGTCAACCGAAGGAACGGTAAGGCTGCTATCTAAGCGGCTATGAAAGTCTATTCCTTTAAGATGCTTACCTTCCTTTGAATTCATAGCCCATTCCCTGAATTCGGCCTCCCCGCTGAAAGTCCCGCCAATAAAAACAAATATGCATTTCCCCAGAGCTATATCGTATGATCCATCGAAAAATTTGGCGTCCTGCATTGGCATCAGGAAATATGGAAGCCATCCCGCCTGAGCGCCCCGGTAAGTGGTGTCAAATTCGTCCCACATTACAAACGGTATTTTTCCCTGAAGCCCAATTGCTTGTATCGATTGCAAGGAGTCAAGCAGCCTGGACGGTTCACCGAACTGGGAAATGTTGAAAATTCGACTCTGAAAAAGATTCCCGCCAGGGTCCACGGCCTTGGCCAGTTCCTCTGCTACAAATGACTTTCCCGAGCCTGGGCCTCCAAAGATTGTGAAAGAAAGTATACCCTTTCCATCGTTGACATGGTTTTTAAGTCTGCTCTCAAACCGAAGAAGAGTCTGAGCATGATCTGGACAACATGTGGCTAGGTTACCCATATTGAGGACCGTCACGGTTCTGATCTCCTCCGACGTGCCGCATACAATCCTGCAAACAGAGTCCCAATTGGCTTGGGGCGAACGCCGGTTATATTCCAGGATGTTGCGACTGGCTCCAGATCTTTGCAATGCAGCGATTGGCAGATTCGTAGATCCTTGCAGCTTCCAATTGGCGAACCCCTGAGGCGGCCCTACGTAACCCTCCTCGGTTAAACTTCTGACCATCGATAGCCCATTTCGCAGGCATTCCTCTAGCAATCCTATGTCATACAAGGCAGACGCCAGAGCTGCTGTAAACACGGCACATCCCCCAATCACAGCTCCGTGCCCTTCTCTCAAAAAAGACGCCGGCTGATCTCCCGCAAAAATGAGTAAAATGCCCTCCTCGCCCTCTTTGGTCGGACCAACCGCCAAGACACCGTCAGAATGGATCCGGATTACAAGCCAGTGCTTCCATTTACCATCATCCCATAGCGTGGAATCCGTCTTGAGGTATTTCATCAACCGATCGTAAACATTTTCCCAGTTGCCTGCAAAGGACAGCGCTCCACCCGACATTTCCTGTAGCGATGAAAACCAGATTCCTCTGTGCAGACCGTTTTCCCTCAAGCTCGACCATTCAGGTTTTCGTGGGTCATGAGTCCGGACCATGTAAGGGCGTGAGTCAAACAACGACTGAATGCGTTCGATATTATTCCTCAGATCACTCTGGTTTAAATCTATGAAAATTGCAGGAATGTTGGTGGGACAGTTGTCCCTCAATGTGGATACAGTAGAACAGCCGGTCAAATTTCTGCGAGCGCTGACAATGGCCCTGCCTATTCTCCATTTACGGTTGGGATCCAGGCCTTGCCTGGTAAGGATGTAGAGAGACTTTGAAACTGCTTCAGGTATGTCAAACGGATCGAACGGATCATAGCCGAAGGCAAGAAGAGTCTCTATGACGGAAGCTACTCCACCACCAAGCGTTTCCGTCCAGACTTGGCTAGCCTCTAACCAGGTTTCACCAAGGTCCGGAGTCTGATCTCCAATTCCATCGAGATAGATGTATTTGTCCATACTGTAGTCTCCGGTCACTATAAATCTCTGGTTTTTTCTTGGCATGTCCCATACACTCCAATCAGAATAATGATTGCTAATGGAAAAATTGTTGCAATTAGGATTCTCGCAAGGTGAGTTTAGAACGAACCGAATCTGGAGCCAAGAATAATTACAGTGAGAAGATCCTTTATTGATCCTTCAGGAAAATACGGTCCTCATTGTCAATATTTAACCAAGAACTAGCCCCCGCTTTGCCCCCGTTTTCTCAAATCGTTATTTTAGCAGTGTTTCAGGAGTAAGAATTTTTGGAGTAGACTGCGACCCGTTTATATAAACACCAGGCCGTTTTTGAATAGATGGCGCCGCCGCGTTTTGGCGATGTCAACAAATCAAAGTGATTCCAATTTCTATATCTGGCAAATGAGATCCAGAAATCGAAGCATCAGGCCTAATCAGCATACAACAACAAATCCAAAGGGAGGAAAATATTGACACCAATAAAGGCAAAAGGTTGATCACTCAACAGGCGCCGCACTTTGCAACTGTAGCACACCACAATTTTTGTCCTCCCTCGGCACTCAGGTTGCAGATCTTTGGGTCGTGAAATATATCCATTCAGGAGCATATCATGTCGCCCTGAATAACAAAAGTTTAGGAGATCATACCGCAAAAACAGTGTTGATAACTAACGCAACCCAGTATACGGGTCCAGGAGCCGTAAAGACACTTCATGACCAAGGCGCTAGAGTGATTTGTCATGACAGGAGCTTTGGAGATAAACGTGTCGTAAGTGACTTCATGACGGCATATCCTCGTGCAATCGGCTTAGGTGAATCGGATCCAGAGGGTATAGTGTCGGAACTGACCCAGGAGTTCGGAACAGTTGACGCAGTCGTGTCCAACGATTCATACCCCATAACGCGGGCACGTTTTATAGATGACGAAGAAGGGCGACGAATCATCGCCGACACCGTTCCCGCAGGGCGTCTCGGTACCCCAGAGGAAGTAGGCGAATTAATTGCTTTCCTGGTGTCAGAAAAGTGTAAATTCGTGACAGGCCAGGTCATATATTTTACCGGCGGTTGGCCGTGAGAGATTTGAATTCTGACCACCGGGCACTGGCTTACGCTGGTTGAAGCATGGGTTATTTAGGTGTCGTACGAGGTTCTACAAGTTGAGGACTCCGACCAAAATCCTAATCCCAACTTGAATCCCAACCAGAACGCCAACCAGTTGGCAATCCCTCCCGGTTTTCCAGTTCCCGCAATATCTTACCATCTGAATCATCTGGAAGGCCGATATTGATTGGGAATGTGAGCCGTTTAGCAACCTCATTATTGTCTTTGGATTCTGTTGTTTTAAGGATCAGTGAAGATTTGAGTTTCTCTTTTTCAAGTCTAACATTCTGGTACCCCGTCCAATTATTACCAAAAACAATTCCTGCTAGGCCAAATATTGCGACTATGATGGAGACCGATTGTAATTATTCTCATTATCCTGACCGGAAAGGGGTCATCTTTTCATAGTGTATTGACCTGAGGGGAAAATTTTCAGAATAGATGTGTGTCAGAAAGTGGGTTGCCCTTTAGTGGAGTGACTCACTTTTTTGTGGCCGCTTCGATTGAGGATTGGAATACCGTTTTAATGATCCCTTTTAAATCTTGTTATGCGCTGGACCTTATCCAAGGAGACCACATGGCAAAGACAACTGATTACATGATCAACGCACTTTTGACTCAGGGCGTCAGCCACGTTTTCATTGGCCTCGGAAGACTCAATGATAACTTCATGCCGGCTTTATCCGAAACTAAAGGCCTGAGGACCGTAGTCGCAGCCTACATGGCTGACGGTTATTCCTGAGCTTCTGCCGGTCTTGGGGTGTGTTTCGGAATTGGCGGTCCAGGGGTTCTCAATATGACTACAGCCCTCGCTGGTACAACAGCTAGGACAGGGACAGCAGGCCCGTGCCCATGCAGAAGGCCGCTCCCATCTGGGTGACGTCTATGTGCGCATGTTTAACAATCCGGGTGTGGGCGAGAAAGTCGGGGCCCTGGGTGAGCATCTGAGATTCCATTGGTTGCTTCCCGACGATGTGCGTGAACTGGTCATCCTACGTTTTGCCTCCAGACAAAAGTTTCCATACGAGTGGTCCCACCATCAGCGTCCAGCAGAGCTGGCCGGAATCAGCCGAGAGGTAATTGACGCTCTGACCACTGGAGGTGTTCCACAAAAAATCTCTGATGCCTCACAGGCGGAAATCCAGGCCGTCGATGCCATCATATCGAAGAAATCCATTCCGACAGATGTGCAGCAGAGATTTATGGACGCTTATGGCGTTTCAGGTCTCGTAGAGGTCGTCGCCATCTGTGGTCTGTATGCTATCGTGGGATATATGACCACTGCGTTCGACATCTCTATTGAAGAGGGGTTGCCTGAGCCACCGTTTTGCGTGTAACTGGACGATCTTAAAAATGTAAAAAAATCATTATTGAAATTTGACCATTTATATGTCAATCTAACAGAAAGTATTAAGTTTTTTACGTCTAACTAAAAGGAATGAGGAAAACATGAGCAACCTGATAGTCGTGGGGTATGATGATGAATTCAAAGCCGAGGAAGTTCGATTAATGTTAATGAAGATGAAAAAAGACTATCTGATCGACATTGAAGATGCGGCAATTGCTATTAAGAATGACAAAGGCAAAGTGAAGCTGGACCAAATGCATAACTTGACAGCGGCGGGCGCCGTATCCGGAGGATTCTGGGGAGCGCTCGTAGGCTTGCTATTCCTGAACCCCCTATTGGGAATAGCTGTTGGCGCCACTACGGGAGCAGTGTCCGGGGCATTGGCGGACGTTGGTGTTAACGACCAGTTCATGAAGAATCTTGCTTCTACAATGAAGAATGGGAGTTCCGCTCTATTCGTTCTGGTCAGAAAAGCGACGCCGGACAAGGTTCTCGAGGAACTCCAGGGAACAGGTGGAACCATCATCCAGACATCATTGTCCCATGAGGACGAGGAGAAACTCCAGGCTGCGCTGAACGCGGCAAAATCATAATACGCCAAGACGTCATTACTAATACATGATGACGCCAACATAAAAAATGACTGATGTATTGATAGTTCATGTTTTTGTCGAAAATAAAGTGGTCGATAAAATTAATTAAACATTTGATTTTCTGAGGCAGAGCCGGGTCTAATGTCGTTGGCCTCGGCGCTGCCTTTTTTTGCTTATTCAGTTGTCATTACACCTTAAAAGGTTTAATTTTTCTGATTCACGCCCTGGTCAATCAGGGGTACTTCAAGTGTAGGCGTCAGTCAGACGCAGAGTTTTCTCAGAGTCTGAATAGGTCAAAGCCCAACAGTGAATTTTTTCAGGAAACATAGGTGGTAGCTATGCGGATCGCCAGTTTTGCTCGGATACAGACAGTTAGGATGATTCTGATTGTCCTGTTGTCAGTTTGCTCTCTGGGCGGATGTTCTCAGGTCCCGATAGAAGACGCCCACAGGCTGCGCCCGGTAAAAACCACGGTGGTGACACCGGTAGATGAATTGCGGGAGCTGTCTTTTCCAGGAAAGGTAGTGGCCTCAAAAACTGCAGATCTTGCCTTCATGGTTTCTGGTTTATTGGTGAAATATCCGGTGACGGAAGGTCTACGAATACGCAAAGGCGAAATTATTGCTCAACTCAGGCAAGATGAATTCCAGGCACAGTTTAGGATCGCTGAGAGCAAACTCGATCGGGCTCAATCTGACCTGGCCGCTTTGAAAGCCGGTGAAAGGAGCGAGCAACGGCAACGGTTGGAGGCGCAATTACGAGCGGCTGAAGCCACGCTTGCCAATGCGGAGTCGGAGTATAATCGCCATGCCGGTTTGTTAAGGTCCGGTTCGATCTCGCGGGGGGTTTATGAGCGTGTTGAAACTGCTTTTCTAGTAGCCCAGGAGGAACTAAAATCAGCTCAGCAATTATTGGAGAAATCATTGGTCGCTCGTCAGGAGGTCATTGACTCAAAAGAAGCTGAAATACGTGGTCTTGAGGCCCGGTTGGCAGAAACCAGAATACAACTTGAGGATTCAACCCTGCTTGCCCCGTACAACGGAGTGGTAGCCAGACGGTTTGTGGAACGTCAACAGAGTATCAGAGCGAAGACTCCAGTGATTTTGTTTCAGGATCTCGAGGAGATTCACATAGCGGTAGACGTTCCAGAGGCTGTCATGACCACAGAAATTCGTCTGACGGAGGCGGAACGGATAGTGGCCGAATTCAGCGGGGTTCCGGGAAGGCAGTTCCCTGTCACCATCGCGGAAGTGGCTCAGATTGCAGATCCAAGGACGCAGACATTCAATGTCCGCTTCGCGATGAAAGTCCCACCTGATTTGAATCTTTTACCGGGGATGACTGCAAGAGTGAATCTGTTTTATCGTTCCCGGCCAACTTCTGGAAAGAGCTACTTTGTACCAGCATCGGCTGTCTTTCGTGATAGTGGCGGAGAACAGGTGGTGTGGATCATCGGCCCCGACAAGGGCGTAATTCGCAGACCCGTAAAAATCGGTGATCCTTCCGGTGGAAGAATAGAGATTCTGGAAGGATTGCAATCTGGGGATCGAATTGCTGTGGCTGGGGTATCGTTCCTTCGTGAGGGGATGAAGGTTCGTGACCTGGGCGATGCGCTCGGAGGAAATTAGCCATGAACATGGGCGAAATCTCTGTCCGCAAAGATCGGGTGGTCATCTTCATAATCATTCTGGTAACAATTGGTGGACTATTGGCCTATCAGCGCATGGGACGGCTTGAGGACCCGGAATTCACCATAAAGGAAGCTTTAATAATAACTCCTTATCCAGGGGCGAGCGCACAGGAAGTTGCCAAAGAAGTAACCAATCCCATCGAAATTGCCGTTCAGCAACTGGGCCAACTTGACCGGATTCAGTCGGAATCGTGGCGCGGTCGATCGGTGGTCAGAGCTTTTATCAAGGACAGGTTCCACAGAGACGCTATCCCGCAGGTTTGGGATGAACTTCGGCGAAAAATCAATGACGTTCAGCTTCTTTTGCCACCCTCGGCTCGAGGACAAACGGTAATCATTGACGACTTCGGTGATGTTTACGGTATTTTTCTGGCTATCACCGGTGAAGGCTACTCTTACCAGGAGTTACGCCGCTATGTGGAATATCTCCGTCGGGAATTGCTGTTAGTTCCAAATGTAAAAAAAGTGGATTTTTTTGGGGAGCAGCAGGAAGTCATATTTCTCGAAATCTCAAGGAATAGACTAGCCGGGCTCGGGATTAACGAAGAAGACATTTACCGACTCATCCAGTCTAAAAATAATCCGGCCGATGGCGGCCGTGTGCGTGTGGGTGAACAGTTCATCACAATTGATCCCATGGGCGGACTTGACTCTGTCGATGACATACTGGAGCTTGTAATATCATCAGACGAAACTGGCCGTCAGCTCACATTGAAGGACATTGCAACACTTCGACGTGATAATCAGGATCCGCCGCGACGTCTGCTCCGATATGACGGTAATCCCGCCATAGGTCTCGGCATCTCAACGGTCCAGGGCGGTAACGTAGTGACACTGGGGAAGGGCGTCAGACAAAAGCTGCAAGAACTCAAGGTCAACCAGCCCGTAGGAATAGAGATAGGTGAGATCAACTTCCAGCCCGAGGCAGTGACTCAGGCTACGGACAATTTCATCTTCAATCTGGCCAAAGCGGTTTTTATCGTCTTTGTCGTCCTTTTCTTTACCATGGGAAGGGCTACTGGATTGATTCTCGGTATGGTGCTTTTCCTTACAATAATGGCGACATTCGTAGTGATGTTCCTCAATGGCGATCTCCTGATGGAACGAATCTCCCTTGGCGCTCTTATCATAGCCTTATGCATGCTCACGGACAACGCGATAATCATAATTGAATCGGTTAGAGTGCGTATCGAAGCAGGAGAAGACAAGCTTCAGGTGGTTCGGGAAGCTGTAGCTCAAAATCAGTGGCCGCTATTTGGCGCAACGGCTATTGCGGTCATTGCCTTTGCGGCAATTGGCCTGTCGGAGGACAGGACGGGAGAATATATAAACTCGCTGTTTTGGGTAATCCTGATTTCCTTGAGTCTTAGCTGGATTTCCGCGATTACCATAACCCCATTCCTGGGCTATATGTTTTTTAAACCTCGTAGCGCTGAGAAAGGCACAACCAAGGACCCGTACGCCGGAAAAATATTTTCAACCTACAGACGTTTACTAATAATATCACTACGACATCGCTGGACAGTAGTAGTAGTTTCAATAATACTGTTTGTCTTGTCCTTATATGGATTTGGCAGAATAGACCAATCCTTCTTCCCGCCTGCCACCAGGCCGCAGTTCATGGTGGATGTTTTTCTTCCTGCCGCTTTCCATATAGGCGAAACAGAGGCGTTTGCAGGGAAAGTTGAACATTACATCAAGACGCAGCCGGGGGTGACCCATGTGACATCCTTTGTTGGAAGCGGTGGGCTCAGATTCCTGCTGGTATACAGTCCGGAAAGAGAAAACAGAGCTTATGTCCAGTTTCTGGTGGATGTGAAGGACGAAAAGTATATAGATGCAGCACTCGAATCTATTCAGCGTTATCTTGATGAGAATTATCCAAACGCTAACTCTGTGGCTCGAAAATTCCTCCTTGGTCCTGGGGATGGAGGACGGATTCAAGCGAGATTCCGTGGGCCTGATTCCGCCACTCTTCGTCAACTGGCTGCCCAGGCAAAAGGTGTCCTCAAAGAAGATGGCGGAGCCAAAGGAATTCGCGATGATTGGCGAGAGTCTGAATTGGTAATCCGACCAAAACTTCTGGAGCAGCAGGCCCGGCTCAATGGTATAACCAGAGTTGATGTTGCGAAGGCTATGGAAACCAGATTTCAGGGACGAACCGTTGGTTTCTACCGCGAGCCCGGCTCAGCCGCTTCTGGACTTTTTGCTCAAGAGACTCGGCATTTACCCATAATTGCCCGACCTCCGGAGGCTGAACGAAATGATGTGAACGCCATTCACAGCATGCAAATCTGGAGCCCGCTGGCCCAGAGGATGATCCCGTTGAAACAGGTGGTCTCAGGCGTTGACATGAACTGGGAAGATCCGGTTGTCATGCGTCGAAACCGAGTCCCCACATTAACGGTTCATGCTGATCCCAGGTCGGGGCTTCCCAGCCAGTTGTTCGGCAGGGTTCACAGCAAAATTGAGCAGATTGAATTACCTCCGGGCTATTCACTGGAATGGGGCGGAGAGCACGAAGATTCCCGGCATGCTCGCACCGCTCTGGCAAGGCCTTTGCCGATGGCCATGGCTCTTATGGTGCTCATAGTGATTTGTCTGTTCAATTCGTTTAGAACCACTGCAGTCATCTGGATCACCGCCCCGCTTTGCATCATTGGGGTTACAGGCGGTCTACTCATTACCGGACTGCCCTTTGGCTTTATGACACTGTTGGGTATGCTCAGTCTCGTTGGTGAGCAAATAAAGAACTCAATAGTAGTCATGGACAAGGTGAAGACCGAGATAGAAAAGGGAAAAGAGCCTTATCTGGCTATTCTGGACGGATCTGTTACCAAGTTCAGGCCGGTGCTGATGGTTGCCATTACCACAGTGCTTGGAATGATTCCTCTACTGTTTGACCCATTCTTTGCATCGATGGCCGCTGCCCTGATGTTCGGGCTCTTATTCGCTTGCGTCTTGACGATGATAGTGGCTCCTACGCTTTACTGCATCTTTTTCGGGATTCATGAGAAAGCTTAGTGATCAGGAACAATGGTGGCGGTAGAGGTAAATTTTGAAGGCGCTTCCACATTATTTACGAATTCGGGCCTCAAAGAGCAGGATAGTGACTGGTTTGATCGGAACAACCCTGGTCAAAAAATCGTTTTTAGTGAAGTCCAGGATTTCCCGAGGCGCTGGACTTTTGATACCAGTGTCGGCTATACGATGCCCTGCTTTCCAATTGTTCAGTGGGTACTAGGTTACAGAGCCCAGCAGTTCCGTTTTACAAACACGGATGGAATGCAACATTCAATCTGGCCTTGGTATGATGGGGGGTCTTGCCAGGTGAAGGAACCAATTTCAGTCAATTTTATAAGATTCCCTATTTCGGTGGAGCAGTCTAATCTCAGTTACCGTACGATTTTGTTTTGCGGCTCGGTCGGGATGTCGGAATGGTAACCGGTGACAGCGTGGATTATCACGTCGGACGCACTCCAGATCCAAGACTGGATTGCGAGACCACATAAGGAATATGTTGGCACGTTAACCTTGCAGTTGAATATCGATTGAGGACTTTTGCCAGTGCAAGTATGGCAGGAGACCTGATGAGTATTACTACCAGGGGTGGACATAGGCTAACTCAACCCGGGACAGACCAATCATGGGATGGTTCCCGTGTTTGGTCGGAACAGAAATTTGTAGAGATTAATGTGTCCATATTTTTCTAGATTCTAGATGGAATATTGCTTAATTTTGAATTCATTCTTTTGAAGCAGCGAATGAAGTGGCTGACCATTTTTTTGGGCTAAGCCTAGTCGCTGACGACCTTTCCCCCCTACAACCCTGCCGTGCCGTGGTGGTTTTTTTGAAAAAAATTTAATTCTGTTTGTCTTTATTTCCTGGTTTCAGGACTTCCTGCATTAGTCATCTGAAGCTAACCACGAATACCATCGAGCGCCGAACCAAACTGGTTTTTGGGTATCATTCAACTGGGAAGTCGAAATAGGTATTTGGGAATGGTTCATTCCTGAGAGTAAAATGCCACCACTCCTTTTCGTAAGGCTGGAATCCGTGCTTTTCCATCATGGTTTTCAGCAGTAGCCTGCTGGCACGCTGGTCGGTAGAAATGTCTCGACTGTTTGTCCAGGATTTGGGGTCAAAGAAATCGAACGGAGAGCCCATGTCTATTTCACGGCCGGCATCAGGTTGGTCGATCGAAACAATGGTAAGGTCTACCGTACTCCCCCTGGAATGACCCGATTTACTTGCAATATAACCTTCCCTGAACAGAGCCCCCTTTTCAACATCAGGATAATATTCGTCCTTCTTGTCCATATCCTTGGGATCCTTTGCCCAGCGCACGAAATGATCCACAGCACGCTGGGGCCTATAAGAATCATATATTTTCAGTCCCAAACCGAAACCGTGCAGTTCAGACTGAAGTCTTTTCAGGGCTTCCGCTGTCTCCCGGGTCAAAATGCAGCGAGGTTGAGCATATCCGTCGATGGGACGACCTATGAAATTGTTTTTTCCTGAATATCTAAGGTCCACAATTATACCTGGCTCTATGTCCTCAAGATAGACAAACCCTTGAGGCAAAGCAAATGAGTTGGCTGAAGCGACAAAGAAAATGGCGCATAGCCATAGAATCCCTGCAAAGAGCCTGGACTTTTTATACTTTCCGGTATGGAAAGCTCGCTCATGATTGTTTATATCCATCTTCATCAATATTCACATTCTTTCTAAAGTATTTGCCGGGGTGTGGATACCTTGCGGTACCGTTCTAACGAAATAGCACTTTACGCAAGACCATTAACCAAGCCAATCTTTTTGAGGAGAGGCCTTGGTTTTTTCAGATTGAGCCTTTTAAAAGGCAGCGGAGCCTCCTGTGAGTCAAGCAAAAATCACGCAATCTTTTCGTACTCTGGTGTTATAAATTACTCAAAGGTTCCATGCAACAAATCAGACAGGAACTAGATGACATTCAATGCGGAATAACCCCTGGTGGCTTCAGTATTAGCTTGGGTGGAGGTTTTAAATTTTGAGTGTGAGACAAAAATGAATTGTTGAAACTGAAAAAAAGATATCATGACCGGATATTCCCCGATATATTAGCCATCTACGTAAAACGACCTACAACCAAACCGGACAATTTTGTTCAATTTCCTATTCTCCTCTCGCCCCAAACCATAAATCGCGTCAGAATCGATTCTAGACCTGTTTTCCTTGATGACCGGACTCAAGGGCCAGTTCCCTATGGCCTTCCGTTGAAGGTCTGGATCATTGTCTCAAACAAATCCGGATTGGTGTCTGCCACTTGCTTTAAAGGATTCTCAAATTGGTCGGCGGAAAGGGGTCCCCAAGTCACTCCGTCCTTCAGTTCCCCGAAGGGTACCCACTTCAGATGTTGCCTTTCCCGAACCAGACACAATGTAGTTGACCAGCGGCGCCGTTACCCAAGCGTTTACATGACAGGCGCAGAAAACGCTCCCATCTGGAGAAACCACGAGATACTTGCCGAGTGATTTGATGACGAGCCTGTCGCCCGCAAGCAACGCCCCGAGTCTCTCTGCTGACGTATGAAAGTGAATTACGGTAACTTCTCGTTTCAATGGTTCGAGGGCCTTTTGATACTCTTGTTCCATGAACATCCAATTAGGGGATTGCCTTTCATGCTGCTCACATATGCTAGCGCCCACATTGGGGCAGTCTCGCAGACGTCTGTCACCATTGAAAGCCTCAACAGCAAAGGCTAGACACGTTGGAACTAGGCACTTTCCGGAGTTCGTCCTCGATAGTAAGGCATATCCTTAGAGCTGGAAATGCATGATAAAATAGGGGGCCTCCTCGCTATTTACGTACCAAAACGACAGTGATGTTGTCCTGACCACCCTTTTCATTTGCCGTGGCCACGAGTTCTTGGCAAGCCGCCTTTAACGATGAAGCATTTTCCACGACCGAGAGAATTTCTTCATCGTCCATCATGTCTGTAAGACCGTCGGAACAGAGCAATATGCAACTTGTTGCCAGCCACGGGAAACTCTTGATCTCAGGCTCCACGTCATCGTCTACTCCCAAAGCCATTGTTAAACCGTGGCGTGCATCATGCGTCCGTGCCTCAGCATGATTGATGAGTTCGTCTCTGATCCAGTCGGCGATGAATGAGTGATCATGTGTGAGTTTCTTTATTCGTCCTTCATGGATTTCATAGGCACGGCTGTCCCCAACGTGACCGACGGTGATCCGTCCGTTCGACAAAATCACCGCAACGACAGTCGTCCCCATATCATTCAGAGAATCGTCGCTTCGCGAATGTGCGAGGACAGCTTCGTGAGCAGCAAGAAAGGCTTCTCTCATCAAGGTTTCAGAATTTTTGCCCAGATCCATGTCAGCCCGAACTAACTCCGAAATCTCCGTCACTGCCATGGCGCTGGCCACTTCTCCAGCATTGTGGCCTCCCATACCATCAGCCACCATAAAGAGCCCCAATTGTTCTTCAACGAACAGGCTATCTTCATTGGACTTACGCACCATGCCTTTATGGGTGAGGTATGAAATTTCCAATACTTTCTCCTGTGGTCAGCGTCTGAAAAGGATAATCACACGTCGTCGAATTCGGCCAGTCGCACCTCGGCCCCTATGACTTTGAGTTCTTCGCTCAGAGATTTCAAAATCCTTGTCAATTTTACTTGCTGGTCGTTCTCATAGAACAGAAACATACTCATCATGCTCCGTCGCTTTGGAGTGTCGTGAGGCGCCACGGCCCGCGCCTGTTCCGCCATGGGCATGAGATCACGCAAGACGTCTTCGATATTCTGGTATCTCTCCTCAGGGTTTTTGTGCGTGGCTCGTCTAATGAAGGCACTGAACTCTTTTGGTAAATCCGGGTTTATCTCGATCGGATCGGGCGTCTGCGCAGTAATGTGGGCTTTCAAGACCTCGCACACGTCATCGGGGAAAGGACGGTGACCCGTAGCCATTTCGTAAGCGGTGATGCCTAGCGAGTAAATGTCAGTCCTTACATCAACCGGATCTCCTTCTATTTGCTCTGGGGCCATGTAAAAGACCGTTCCGGGAAGATCATCCGAACACCCACCTATGGGTACCGCAAGACCGAAATCCACTATTTTTACCCTTTCTCCGTCCTGGACAAAGACGTTGCCCGGCTTCACATCTTGATGAACGACCCCTTTGGAATGAGCGTAGTCCAAACCCGAGCACATCTGTACAAGCACTCGGAGCATCTCGGGAAGGTGCATGGGAAGACAGTTTTCCAGAATATGTTTCAGCGTCACTCCATCGAGGTACTCCATCACGATGAAGATTGTCCGATACATGTGCTCGATGTCATAAACCCTTACGATGTTCTCATGGTTGAGTCCGGCTATAAGCTCGGCCTCATTTTCGAACTTACGTGACATCTCGTGGTCTATAGCGATGTTGTGCTTGAGCATCTTAACGGCCACCGGCAGCTTGAGGAGAGAGTGGAAGCCTTTGTAAACGATGCTCCAGCCGCCTTCTGCCAAGACGTCGCTTATTGTGTACTTGCCAATAGTTCTTTCTGCAGTGATCTTTTGGCCGCAAAGCCGATCAGTGGCCAGTTCGGTAAGGAACTCGAAGAGGTCCGGGCTCTTCTGACACAGCTTGTCCAGAGTGACTCGATCCAAACCCCATAGCACCATGTCCGTTTCCGCGTCCACATCGGCGCGGCGGCGCTCGCCAGTGACAATCGCCACCTCTCCGACGATTTCACCAGGTTTCATTCGGGATATAGCGTGTGATCGGCCATCCCTTTTTACTGTGACCAGGCAGGACCCATTTTGAATCAGGTATAGTCTGTCTCCCTGTTCCCCTTGACTGATCAGTCGCTGCCCAGCAGGCACTCGAACAGGACTCATGGCTGAAAGGAGGGAACTCTTGAATTCATCGGGAGTGGCGCGGAGAAGCTGTGTCTTCATCAGGAACTGCAAATCCTCTTGGCAGAGGTTTGCGCGTCTTTTATGTTTTTTTCCATTTTTCAATTACAGATCCCCATGTGGAGCGGCACTCTTGGCAGTGTGCCAGCGATCCTTTTCTTACGCGGGCCGAAATCGATTATCCTGGGCTATTCCTTCCTTTCGGGTGAACGGCGGGGTTGATGCTGCTCCTGCCCGATCCTCATCCTGTGTCTTAATGTACATTAGCGTTTCAGTCCCCACATTGACTTAAGTCAACAATTTTTTTCTTTTATGACTCGGCGCTTGTATAAGGAATGGCTTTGCTCTCGGAGGTATGAGGACAGCATGACCAAGGTGGGACGGCGACTAGCAATTTTTTCTGTGCCCAAAATTATAGCGCCATTGTTTTCTGAAGTCAGACATCAACCAAGATCCGGTCCGGGTGTGCCGATCATCGACGCTGTGTTACAGGGAATAGGTTAGAGACCTTTTTGACCGTATGTCCTGGGAATACGAATCATCCTCGGATTGAGCTTCCTTATGTTTCATTCTGGTTTAATGTCCCGGTCGGGGAATAAGAGAAAATCCCATGCCTTTAGAACAAAAGTTGGGTAGATTTGCAGTATTACGAAGAGCTACAGTGAGACCTTGCAACCTGTTTACGGCATCACATTCCACGCGGTATAGATCAGCCAAATACCGTAAACCAGTACTCGTTGGATAAATGGCCCGGAAACATACTGAATGGCATTTTGAGAAGCGATGGCGAAAATGAAAATCGCTCTGTACTCTGAATGTGCCTCACCTGTTCCAGTTCAACTTCTTACTGGAGATTCCTCGTTATTTCATATTCGTGGCTTTTCTGGCGTGGCTAATGACATTTATTGGAATGCTGAAATCGGTTAGGCAATTTGTCGAAAGCAGGATTCGAGCTACGCCTGAAAAATAGTCAAGCTGAGAGGATGGAAGGGCCAGAGACCATAGGCGTCATTTTCCGGCATTCTGACACTGCGGTTAAGTTAGCATATTTCCATTGTAATGATTCAACTTGGGAAGTTCATAAAACTTTAAGTTCAATAAGGAGAACACATTCAAACTGTTGGTTGACATTTTGTGATGCTTTGCGCATGCTGAGGAACTGGAGAAAGATGCCCCAGAAGAAATCATTCAGGAGGAAAAATAATGACGGAAGGAGTGTTTATCAAGAATATTACCTTCTCGGAGCCGCTGGTTCTCTTGGATCTGGTGGACTACCAAGAGGGTCGCGTGGTTAGTCGAACTTTCTCTCAAAACAAGGCCATGAGTTTAACTCTTTTCGCTTTTGAAAAAGGTGAAGGCCTGAGTTCCCATACGGCGGCGGGTGATGCTTTCGTACAGATTTTGGATGGAGAGGCCCAAATTACTGTGGGTGACAAAGAAGTCATTGTGAGATCAGGTCAGGTTCTAGTCATGCCGGCAGGAGTCCCACACGCCCTTTACGCAGTAAAGCGTTTCAAGATGTTGCTTGTAGTTGTAAAAGGTGATTGATTCAATTTTTACAGTCGAAAAAGAGGCCAAAAGGTAATCAAAACAGTATAATAGTATCGTGAAACATCGTCCGATGTGCTATTCAAGTATTGCCATGAAAAAATCGCACAACAAAAGGGCGTCCGATCATGAGAATTACTTCTTCTTGGACCTCTCTCCAAAATGAGCCCCAATCTTCCTGTACATGTCCCTCAATCAGTGAGACTGTCTGGCTCTTGATGATCTATTGGGCCATCTGCCATATCGCAGCCTGTATGCCATGGATAAACGGATCTCCTCAACCAGAGTCTTAAATCTCTTAAAAATGAACTGACTGCCGTAACCTCTAAGTCAGTTGCACGTTATCGAAAATAAAAATCCCTAAACTTTGATGCTCATTATTCTGGAACCCAAAAAAGGCAATCTCACATCTTTTCAGACTAGATTGGTCTAGAAGTTTGTGAGCGAGCGAATCTATAATTCTTAATCTGGACGACGCCAGAGAAACCGCTCTTGGAAATCGTGTCCATGAAAGATTGATGTCTGCATGCAGATTCATTGGCGTACCAACAGGTAGGAACAACCGATTGATTTCATTTGAAACCACTTTCCCCCGGTTTCCCCCGTTATGCTGGAATGTTGAGTTATGTCGGTTAGTTTCAAGGGATGTCTAGGGCGCTTGTTAGCAGGTAATGCGCCATAACATATTGATATTGCATATGGTTGGCTTCGCTCTCTCACTTCGGGGACAGGAGTTCGATTCCCCTTGGGGCTACCAGAAAACTACCGTAAAACCAACATGTTACTATTCTCATTTTTCCCCTTCAATTCATCGCCTCAGAATTTGCCCCCGTTTTCTCAAATTGTTATTTTAGCAATGTTTGAGGAGTCAGGATTTTTGGAGTAGATTACGAAACTTTTATGTAAAAACCGAGCCGTTTTTGAATCGATGGCGCCGCCGCATTTCGGAGATGTCAACAAATCAAAATGATTCTAAAGTCCATATCTGGCAAATGAGTATCCTAAATCCAGGTATCGAGCCTATGCAGCCACAATGACAAATCTAAGGAGAGGAAAATATTGACATCAAGAGAAGCCAAAGGTTAATAATTCAACAGGCGCCGCATCTTTAAAACTACAAGACATCGCTCTTTCCATCCGCTCTTCACAATGTTGGACAGTTTGTATAGTCTTCCGGAGTTCATGGGAATGCATGAAAATACTCGTATACTAGTAGTAGATGACAACCCTAGCGTTCTGCGTAGCACAAGTAGAATCCTCAATAAGGAAGGCTACCAAACTATTGAAGCGGACACAGGCATGGATGCTTTGCGTTTGGTAAAGGAATTCAAACCTGATTTAGCGCTGCTCGAAGTGGCGCTTCCGGATATAGACGGTTGCGAGGTCTGTCAGAGGATCAAGGCGGATATAAATACTGCGGATACCTATGTCGTCATGATTTCAAGCATGAAAACAGATCAGGAAAATCAGGCTTTGGCACTGGAAATTGGAGCTGATAGCTATATCTGTCGACCTGTATCCAATCGTGAACTTTTTGCTCGGATTGAATCCCTGCTGAGGATCAGGGGGGCTGAGAAGGGACTTCGAGAGAGCCAGGCACAACTGGCTTTGGCAATTGAAGGTTCCGGAGTCGGTCTATGGGATTGGAGAGTTCAGACTGGACAAACTTTTTTCAGTGAACGCTGGGCACAAATTATTGGCTATACTTCAGAGGAGTTGGCCCCAATTGATATTAAGAGCTGGAGAAAACTCGCGCATCCTGAGGATCTGCGGAAGTCAGACGCATTAATCCAGAACCTCTTTGCAGGTGAAACCCAGGCTTACGAATGCGAAGTAAGGATGAGGCATAAAGATGGGCATTGGGTCTGGGTACTCGATCGTGGCAAAGTAACCGAACGTGATCAAGCCGGTAAACCAACTCGCATGACTGGAACCCACCTCGATATTACAGAACGGAAAATTGCAGAATTGGAATTACTGCGATACCGCGAAGATCTCGAAGAGATGGTACGAGAACAAACGGCTGACTTATGTGATAGCGAACTCATGTATCGTACAGTCGCTAACTATACCTATGACTGGGAGTACTGGGTAGCGCCCGACGGCAGCATTCCTTATATGGCGCCGTCATGTGAACGCATTACAGGGTACAAGGCAGGCCTGTTTATAAATAATCCTGGGCTGCTCACAGAGATCATACATCCTGAAGACAGGTCGATAGTAGGTGATCACTTCGATATGATTGACTGTCGTGACCCGCACTCTGTTGACTTTCGTATAGTTACCAGCTCAGGACATGAGCGCTGGATTGAACATCGCTGTCAGGCAGTTTTTGATGCCTCTGGCAAATGCCTGGGTAGACGTGTCAGCAATCGTGACATCACTGACCGCAAGCGGTTCGAGGACGAACTGAGGAGAAGTGAAGAAAAATTTTCGAAGGTCTTTCATTGCGCCCCTGCTCTTATGACTATAAGCAATGCTGATGACGCGACTCTTCTGGATGTTAATGACGCGTTTTGCGAGGCTTCGGGTTTTTCCCGAGAGGAATGTATCGGAAAAACTTCACTTGACATAGGCTGGCTGTCCCCTGAGGAACGAAGTCGTTTAGTCGGAGAGTTTCAGGCGCACGGAAGTGTCAGAGGCATGGACCTCAAGACCCAGACCAAGAACAAGAAAGATATGGAGTTACTCTTCAGCGGTGAATTGCTTGAAGCCTCAGGCCGTAAATTGCTTCTGGCCACCGCTCTGGACATTACCGAACGCAAGCGTGTCGAGCAACAGCAACAACGCCTGATTAAAGTCATTGAACAGGTATCAGAGGGTATCATCATTACTGACACAGACGGAATAATTCAATATGTCAATCCGGCTGAAGAGATCATTACCGGATACAGTAGCTCCGAATTGATTGGCAGACGCTTTGATGTTTTCCAAAGCGTCCACAACAGTGAAAATTTTGTTACAGACATGTGGGAAACCATTAAATCCGGAAGAGTCTGGTCCGGGAAGTTTGTCAACCGAAAAAAGGATGGGACTGAATACCATGTGCAGAATCACATATCTCCAGTCTACGATGAGTCAGGAAATCTGACAAACTTCGTCGCCATAAAACACGACGTGACCGGACAGCTTGCGCTCCAGGAACAACTTCTCCAGTCTCAAAAAATGGAGGCAGTAGGAACACTGGCAAGTGGAATTGCGCACGATTTTAACAACATTCTCCAGGTGGTTCTTGGTCATGCTGAACAGTTGGCGGATGATGATGAAATGCCGTTGCGTCTTAAAGAGCAACTTGGCACATTGACACGCGCCACGCTGAACGGGGCTGAGCTGGTAAAAAGGCTGATGCTGTTCAGTAGGAGAGCCGAGACCAACCCAAGACAACTAGACATTAACGAACAAATTTTTCAAATTAAGAAACTGCTCTATCGTACGATTAATAAGAACATCGAAATTGAAATAGTCCCTTCGAAAGAAATTGATCCGATAAAAGCTGACCCTATCCAAATTGAACAGGTAATAATGAACCTCGTCCTGAATGCCAGGGATGCCATGCCTATTGGAGGTAAAATCACATTAGAAACTGCAAATGTTTCAGTTGATTCGACATTTTGCGCTCATCACGTTGGTCTATCTCCAGGAAGATATGTTTCATTGAAAATATCAGATAACGGTTCTGGAATCCCCGAGGATGTCCAGCCGCACATTTTTGAGCCCTTCTTTACAACAAAGGCTCCGGGACATGGCACTGGTTTAGGTTTATCCACGGTCCAGTGGATAGTAAACAGTCAGGGGGGGACCATTACATGTGAGAGTAAATCAGAACGCGGGACAACATTTAATGTTTACTTGCCAGTGATGGACTCCCCTCAAGTCCCTGTTGCGCTTTCAAAACAAAGTAAGCCAGCTGGTGGTAGTGAAACCATTCTGGTTGTAGATGACGAGGAGTTTGTTAGAAATGTCGAGGAATCTATACTTAGGTCAGTGGGTTATCAGGTTGTCACCGCATCTGATGGAGTTGAGGCTTGGGAAATTTATCAGGAGAAGCACGATTCGATCATGCTAACCATTCTGGACATCGTCATGCCCAGAATGGACGGGGTTGAGTGCATGAAACGGATACTCGAAATAAACTCCAAAGCGAAGATACTGACATGTTCAGGTTTGACTCAAGGAACTGAACCAGACAAACTTCTTGGAGAAGGGTCCAGGGGGCATATTCACAAACCGGCGAAAAAGAACGTGTTGCTTGAGAAAGTCAGGAAAATTCTAGATCAGGATTGAAAGGTTTTGGGCCTTCCTCAACGACACTGACTCCCTTCACCCAGAAATTGTCCGGTTGTGATGACCGGAATTAATATTTTAGACGAGGCAAAAGGTTGATCATTCGACAGACGCTGCGCCTTGGAAACTCCACACACCGCAATTTTTTCCGCCCTCCGCATTTAGGTCAAAAGTCTTTGTGTCATGAAGTAGATTCCTTCAGGAGCGCATCATGTCGCACTGAATAACATCAGATCAGGAGAAATTACCGTGAGAACAGTGTTGATAACTAACGCAACCCAGTATACGGGTCCGGGAGCTGTGAAGACACTTCATGACCAAGGCGCCAGAGTGATTTGTCATGACAGGAGCTTTGCAGACAGACGTGCTGTGGCTGATTTCATAACGGTGTATCCTCACGCAATCTGCTTACGTGAATCGGATCCAGCGGGTATAGTGTCGGAACTGACTCAGGAGGTCGGAACAGTTGACGCTTTCGTGTCCAACGATGCATACCCCATAACGCGGGCACTGATAGAGGATGTGTCGTTGGATGATTTGCGAAGGACATTTGAATCTGTTCTTGCTTTTCCGTTTCGTCTTGCTCAATTGCTTCTCCCAGGTATGAAATCTCGAGGGAACGGGTGTTTTGTTTTCGTCACATCTGCAAGACAACTGCGTCCAGAACCAGGATTTTCAGTGCCAACTTCAATTCGTGCGGGAACAACGGCCTTTGCTCAAGCGCTGGCCAGAGAGGTCGCAGCCTTTGGCATTCAGGTTAATATTGTTGCGCCTAATTACCTATACAGCGAAATGTACTATCCACGGGCACGTTTTGTAGATGACGAAGCCGGCCGACGAATCATCGCCGACACCGTTCCAGCAGGGCGTCTCGGTACTCCAGAGGAAGTAGGCGAATTAATAGCATTTCTGGTATCAGGAAAGTGTAAATTCGTAACAGGCCAGGTCATATATTTTACCGGCGGTTGGCCGTGACAGATTTGAATTCTGACCTATCGGGCAATGGCTTGTGGAGTTACCCATTGGACGTTCTTAGACTAATTGGTTACACTGTTAACCCAACTTTCGAAGTTATATCCAGGGCCACATCAAGACTCCACTCGATCCTTTTCTTATGCTTGACGACTTTAGGTCAGATGATCCAGTGTATCATATGAAGGACTTCCCCAAGCATCACCCATACGGGCTTTGAAACCACCATCTACGCACTCAAAGGAGATGTGGAACATGACGACAGCTTTCGAAATCAAGGGGTCATCTCGGAAGGAGATGTTCAGTGGATGACTGCAGGCAGCGGTATCATCCGTCAAGAGATGACCAGGAGAGATGCAAAAGGATCTATGCATGGCTTTCAATTATGGGCCAATTTACCCGTATTCCAGAGAATGATAAGCCCAAAGTATCGCGGCAAAAAGGCAGAAAGAGTGGCGCTACCTGAAACCTCCGAATGGTTCGAGTTAAGAGTGATCGCCGGAAGTATTGGCCGAGTCCACGGCTGTATGGAGGACATAGCCATCGACTCGGCATGCTTCGACTGCGCCGTCTTAGCCGGGAGAACAATCGCTTACTCTGTAGATTCTTCATTAGACAACTTTGATTTATGTCATTAGCGGAAGATCCTCGATTATTTTGTAATGTTATTCGCGCAAGACGTGATATTTTAAATGGACAAACATTCGATTTTGTTCCTTCTAAGAACATTTGCTCCATTTTACTCCAAAGCCTGGAAAAAATCATGGACGAAAGACCTGCCACGACCTCGGACAAAGAAACTGTTTTCAAAAGCAAGCCAACCATTCCTGACGACATAACAACCCTTTCTCTCCCTGAACTCCAATTACTAGTCCACAAACTCTGTATCCATCAGGAATGCCTAGAAGCTCGGATAGGTGAAATTAGCCTATTTCGGGACAAATATATTGACCTGTATGACTCTGCTCCGGTTGGTTACCTTACTGTCAGTAAAGGATGCAGGGTTTTGGAGGCGAATCTGACGGCGGCTAGTCTTCTGGGAATAGGACGGGATGAACTGATAGGTCAGTCCATGTATTCCTTGATTCCTGAGGGACAAAAGGAATTGTTTTTTGAACACCTGATGGCTGTTTTTAGAATTCAGACAGCGACAACAGTTGAGCTAAAGCTTAAGAGAGCCGACGGAATTGAATTTCTGGCAGAACTCCGGAGCATGGCTGAGAAGAGTGTTAATGAGAGATATGACAGGTTCAAGATAATTGTTTCCAATGTCACTGAACGTAGGCAGTCGGAAATATTACAGCGAAAACTCAAAGATAATCTGGAATCATTGTGGATGCTGTCAAGAAAACAAAACAATGACTTGAAGCTACTAGCTGACCACGTTCTTGAAGAAATCAAGAGAATCAGTGAAAGCAAGTATGCCTTCTATGGTTTTATAAACGAAGAAGAAACGGAGATGGAAATCTATTCATGGTCTAGAGAAGCCATGAAACAGTGTAAAATTGCGGATAGGCTTGAAAGGTTTCCGATTGCAAAATCGGGACTGTGGGGGGACGCGGTACGGAAACGTCAAAGCATAGTAGTTAACGATTATACCGAGGATCATGAAGCAAAAGTTGGATTGCCCCAAGGTCATGTTGAGCTTACAAGGATAGTTTCAGTACCAGTATTTAGCAAAGGTAAAATTGTGGCAGTAGGGGCAGTTGCCAATAAGGAATCTGAGTACACAGATGATGAGGTAAAACAACTTGAGGTCTTTCTTTCCCATGCCCAGGTAATTTCCGACCAGATTAGACTACAGGAGGCTCTTAGTAGAAGCGAGACAAAATTCCGCACCCTGGCAGATTTCACTTATGACTGGGAATACTGGATTGATCCGTATGGGGCATTAATTTATGTCTCACCGTCTTGTGCCAGAATTACTGGATACGATCCTGACGAATTTGTTAACGATCAAAGGCTGCTTTTGAAAATTATCCATCCTGATGACCTTTCGCTTGTGGGCGAACAGCTTGCAACGATGGATCCAGGTCCTCCAATACAATGCGAGTTCAGGGTTGTTAGCCGCAAGGGAGAGACGCGTTGGATCGGTCAAGTTTCTCAATGCGTTTATAGCCAGGATGGAGCCTGGTTGGGGCGGCGGGTCAGCAATCGTGACATTACTAAACGTAAGCAGGCGGAGTTAGAACTGCGGGCAAGCGAAGAGAAATTTAGCAAGGTCTATTCGTTAAACCCCGATTCCATGTCAATCACAACGCTGGCAGATGGCAAATTTGTTTCTGTAAATGAAGGATTCAAACGAATCTTTGGCTTTGAGGAAGCGGAAGTCATTGGTAAGACTTCAGCGGAACTGAATCTATGGGGTGATCCTGAAGACCGGCAGAAAATAGCAGATGTTCTCAAAGAAAAAGGGAGAATTTACAACCTTGAGACTCGTGTTCGAACTAAGAATGGAAACATACGGTATGGGCTTATGTCATGCTCCATCATCAATCTGGATGGTGTAGAACACATACTGAGCATTGGCAGAGACATTACCGAAAGTAAAGCTGCCGAGAATGCGTTGCGGGCTAGTCAAGAGCGTTGGCAGTTTGCGCTCGAAGGAGCCAGAGATGGTGTTTGGGAATGCAATCTGGCGACTAATGAGGCTTTTTACTCCAGGCAGTGGAAAGCCATGCTGGGCTATGAAGACCATGAAATCGGAAATTCCATAGACGAATGGGTGAAAAGACTTCACCCTGAGGACCTCATACGACTCAATGCGATTAAGGACAGATTTGTTAACCCTGATTCTGTGCCTTATGAAGCTGAATTTCGGATGCTGTGTAAGGATGGAACATATAAATGGATTTTAAGCAGAGGGAAAGCCATTGAT
Organism: uncultured Desulfomonile sp.; assembly: GCA_964542775.1. Taxonomy (GTDB): domain Bacteria; phylum Desulfobacterota; class Desulfomonilia; order Desulfomonilales; family Desulfomonilaceae; genus CAITZA01. The sequence goes on along the minus strand of CAZIVV010000116.1, from coordinate 182 downwards.
CTCACTTACGACGGTTGGCCTTTACGATTTGTCGGTACCCATTCGGACATCAATACCCGCAAGCTGATGGAGGAGTCTCTGTGTGAACGCGAACGGGAATGGACCACATTAATAAACAATCTCCCCGGATTCGTGTATCGTTGCGCCAACGATCGCCACTGGACTATGGACTACATAAGTCA
>CAZIVV010000115.1:0-2174 GCA_964542775.1 uncultured Desulfomonile sp. | reverse complement strand
ATCATGATCGACTTTGCTCTCATCATGACGATAATACAGGCTCGATCTGGGAAGCCCCAGAAGCTCACATTGCCTGCAAATCGGTATTGTCTCATGATCCGGATCAATCAAATTCCGCCGTTGATCAACCGATAAGCCCAGCTTTTTTTTTGAGCCAGTCCAGCTCGACTTTGAGTCGCCCTATCTCCTGGTAAAGCTGGTCGGTATGCTCCTTGACTTCGGCCTCCTTCTTCTCATACTTTCCCGAAAATATCCTGGGCAGTTCATCAAGCGCCTGTTTCTTCCACTTGCCAACCTGGTTCGGATGCACCCCGTACGCAGCAGCAATCTGAGAAACTGTCCTTTCCCCCCGGAGCGCCTCAAGAGCCACCCGGGCCTTGAAGCTTGTGTCATAACTCTTGCGCATATCCTAAAAAGCCTCCTTGACTCCCCCTCCTATTTCTACACCATCAAGATAGGCTTTTCCACCTTAACCCCCTGTCCAGTTTTCGGGGTACATTATACCCGTCGTGTGTTATAAGTCATGTTATTCAGGTAGGTCTCACACTTTAACGAGAAAAACATTCACGCATACTTTAGAAGCCTTTTTGAAGCAACGCCAACTCTGCTCAAGCCTGGGCCGGGATTGCCATATTACTCTGGTAACCTACAGCGTGACATTGCATGGCTTTACAATCCTAACAAGCTCATTTACCACCACTTTTTAGGTCAGGAACACTATAAAAGATCGTGAAATTTCAAACTCAATGGCCCGACGGAATCACATCCTTGCTTGAGGTATAATATTTTGGCGCACCAGGCTTTAAACCATGGCATTCGGGCATTGGCATTACTCAATGCTGAGAAACATGTTTTTTGAGTTAGGGCTACCTGATGAACGCACCTTGTTTAAGGCCACGGGAACTTTTCCACAAAATGGCGGCGGTCAAGGTTCGGAATAATATAAATGACGAGGTCTTCATGAAACATTCCATAGTCATTCTATGTATGGGAATATGCCTTATTAGTCCGGCAGTGGTATACGCCGACTGTTTCATTGCTAGGGAGAACCATAAAATTCTTGAGCAGACGGGAGATTGCAAATCCAGGCACGCCTGTTGTTCGACATTCAAGATAGCCATCAGTCTGATGGGTTATAACGAGGGCCTTCTGAAGACTCAGACTGAACCGGAATTGCCATTCGAAGCCGGCCATTACGACCTCTTTGAGGTATGGAGACAACCGCACAATCCTGAGAAATGGATGAAAAACAGTTGCGTCTGGTATTCACAGGAGCTGACCCGTAAAATTGGCATTAAAAAATTCAGGGATTATGTCACAGGCTTCGATTATGGGAATTGTGATGTATCCGGTGATAAAGGCAAGGACAACGGCCTTACCAATTCGTGGCTATCCAGTTCACTCCAAATATCACCGCCGGAACAGATCGAATTCCTGAGCAAATTGCTGGAAGGAACGCTGCCTGTGAATTCCAGGGCACATGAATTAACCCGAAACATTCTCTTCCTGGAAAATTTGCCTGATGAATGGCAGTTATATGGGAAAACCGGTAGTGGTTACATACTAGACAGCAAAGGCAATAGAGACAAGGATAGACAGATAGGCTGGTTTGTCGGCTGGCTTACCAAAGACACGAGAAACATCATATTTGCGCAGTTCCTTGAAGATACCGAAAAACAGGAAACCATGGGTGGAAGAAGGGCCCGGATTAAGGCCATCGAGAATCTCTCAAAACTGATCCCTATCCCCAACCAGACTGATCTGAAATAAACAATCCGGATTGCTGGATTAATTGGGCTGAACCACAAGTCATGGCATGTATGTGGCCCTGAAACTGGTCTGATCCATAATGGTTTGCGTCAGCCTGATTGTGGTTGTCGTCGATTCTTTGTCATGATTGGTCAACTTGTGAAAATCATGCTTTTGCTCACTGATTACTGTTGCGATTTAAATGTAAAGTCGGGTAACCTTTTAATAAGTGGTTAATTTTGACTCAGGATTGTTGCCTGATCTGGAGGATGAGTAGCGGATCGTTCAAAAGGAGAAGGAGATTAGGAAATGATACCCAGACGTATAGTTTTCTGCACTGATTTCTCCGACAATTCAGTCCCCGCTCGTGAATGCGCCCTGGACTTTGCAGGAGCCTTCAATGCCGAACTTCTTGTACTTTATGT
>CAZIVV010000114.1:0-29409 GCA_964542775.1 uncultured Desulfomonile sp. | reverse complement strand
GGTTCGGATACAGAGTTTCAAAGACTTCTTCATTATCCAAACTACATGTGGGATCCGACGGACAAACGGGAAAGAAATACCAGATGGCAATCCTTTTGGCGCTCCACGGTGCGATGGCTGGCCAGGCACAGAGATGAACTGACTGATGAAATGTGCCACGTCATTCTGAGATGGTCCTCCCGCATGTGGGAAGGCGAACATTTTACGTTACGCAATATGACCCCGCAAAACGCGTATGAAGCGGCTCACAGATTTGTTCAGATGGGGGGAGCGCCTATTGCAGCCAAGTGGCCAGAACATGGCTATGACTGGGAATATATGGACAAAAATGAGGACTTCTGGTCAATCAGGGAATTGACCTCCGGAATCCAACTCCTGCAAGAAGGGGCAGAGATGCATCACTGTGTCGCTGGCTATACTGAAAGATGCCTGACAGGGCTTGATTCTATTTTTTCACTTACAGTCAATTCCAAGCGATGCCTCACCATACAGGTGAACCTGGCCAGCAAGAAAATTGTCCAGGTTCGAGGATTGTGCAACCGCAGGTCAACTCCTGAGGAAGACTTAGTCTTGGGTTTATGGGAACAGGAAGCGCTTAATGCGTCGACAAATGCTTGCAAGAAAGTTCCATGAGCGATCCATTACCGTTCAGCCTGTATGTTAAATGAGGTCGACTATCTGGGGAAAAAGTTTCCCGACTGAGTCGCCACGGTCGGAATTGGTCAAAGCCTCTGTCGAAATATCGACAGGAGTTCATGATTTCAGCCACACTGGTCGGATGCTCAGAATTGCTATTCTAAATCCTCTTCACATTATAAGCCCGATAAGCCGTCTGTATAACCGTATCAACAAGCGATGCCGATGCTTTCGGGAACTGCTCTATAAGTCTCTGCCTCACTATGGAAAATTTGTCTGTTGGAGCCATGTCTGTGCCAGACACTTCCTTGATTGCAGCCAGAGCCACGCCAACATACGCAATTCCCTCTTCCCTGAGATCCTCTATCAGTCCGTTAACTATGGCCGAAAGAACCGGATTACCCAGCATCCAGCTTACGAGTTTGCACAAGATACTGTCCACGAAGTTACCCATCGATTTTCCCCCCTTATTCCACAACATCCGTTGCTAATGTCTTAACCACGCCGTTGGAGAATTTCACTTTCAGTTCACTCGATCCTTCATTGTCAGACAGGAATATTATTGCCTTGTCAGAATCAGGCGCATCGGGAGCATTCTCTTCTGTAACCAGAAGATCGTTATGGACGTGATCGATTTGTGAATACTCCTCGTCATGGTCGTGATCCTTCGCAGCATACGCCGACGAATGTTCATGGGCTTCTATCTCGGTAGATATTGCGCTGAAATTTGCGTTTATTCCGTTCACAACCTTTTTTAGACGTTCACTGTCGTAGTCGGTGAAGCCCTTCTCGCTGGGGTCAGATATTAAATTCGGTTGATAGCTCATTGTCTTCTCCTGGTGTTAATTTTGATTTATGGCCGGTCAGCGTTTATCGCCGATTGAAAGCCTTTTGATGCTCGACATGTCCCTCAGCAAGGTCCCGTTCATGGGTTGGATAATCACCCCCTGTCTGGCAGAAGAGTGAGTCACCTCCAGCAATCCCGAACGCCTGTTAATGAGTAACACCCCAACATGACCGTGAATTCTGGCTGGAGCGGTCTTCCAGGTCCACCACACAAGATCAAGCTCCTCGCATTCCTCAAGTTTTGCCCGGTTACCCACCCAGCCCTGCAGACCTTTTTCCATGAAGAACGCTGTGGAGCGCTTTACGGGCAGCCCTGACCGACGGGCAGCAAGGTAAACGTATCCGGAACAGTCCAGTCCCCTGGCCTCAGATTCTGAGCCTCCCCACACGTATGGAGGGTTCCTTTCGATGATTGTCCAAAGATTGGTTCGGAGTGAATGTTTGTATTGTTCAGCCAGAGCGTGACAGCAGGTCGCCGGCGTCATGACCAGCAGCGCAAACGCCATGCCCATCTTAAGGATAGATGACATATTCCCCCCATGTTCCCTGGTTGCAGCTCTACCCGAATGCTATGATCAGCGCCACCGACACAATCAGGGAACTCATGAGTAACGAAGTCGCCATGGGATCATCATAGACTCTCTTGACCGAATCACCCGGAGTCACGTAGTCGAACAGTATCACCGAGCTTATCAGTATAAAGATCGACGCTATGGCCCATGGTCCCCTCAACATGACATATCGGTAAAGAGCATCGGTGTCCTGACCGAAAAAAATCGGGCTGAGCCAAAGACTGGCGGCCAGAACAACCGAAGCCACCATTCCGATTACTGAAAGTTCGACAAAACGGGTAGTTTCACCCCCATTGTCATTGTATTTCATTGTCCCCCCTTGTTTGTGCTTTTACGCCTCCGTAGCCCCATGAGTCCTGTTGTCATCTCGATCCATGACGTCAGTCTCTTCCGGGCCTCCGTGGAGCCCACTTCTGGCGCGTTTTAACATGTAGGTCGCCGCGGTCAGTCTCGCAGCGTTCAGACCCATCTTTTGCGTAATCATGAAATGCTGCGTCAGCTCTGCAAAAGCGGCCCTGATCCTTTCATCAGCGCTGATCACCTTCGCCTCCCCGCATCATGTTTGTGGTTTTGATCACCTCAACCAGGAACAGGTCTAGCCTGGAAAAAACGTCGCTGATCATTGATTGGGTGATCTGACGGTGCTCCTTACCCTGATCGACAAAATCCTTCATGTATTCCCTCATCTGCTCCATCAGCCTGACCACATTGGATAAATGCACACACCTGTCTATATCGCAGTGCTTCCAGTGCTCCTCCGAAGCCAGCCGATCTACATTTTCAAGATGCCTGCCTATACGATCATCCAGCTCTTCACGTATCTGTTCGACCAGAGCAAGCAGCTTCAGCAACAACATCCTCTGCTGTTCCTGATTCAGGACCTGCCCCTCTTCAGTGACTACCGATAGCTTTAGTAAACTGAGTGTCTCGTCGAACCTTGCGATAAGCTTCTTGAAGTCGTCGGTTTTTTTGGAGAGGAATCTGTATAACACGCCTGTCATGACGATGACAAGCACGATTGAAACCGTGACCCAAAAGCCAAATCTCTCATTCAGAAAGGCCAGATCCGATATTCCTGGGATCATTTCTATGTCCTGTAAGTCATCTAATGCTTCAGATCAGAGCCCTTGTCCGCGACGCCGGCGCAACTGCCACGTCCCGCAACTCCCCTCCGATTGACGGTAAATGTCTGTGTTCGATAATCTGACAATAGCGATGGTATGGTTAATCCGGACACGCTTGGCTCGCTAAAACCGTGATGCCAGTGAGTCGAAAAGTCAGCTCGCAATTTCCATAATCCCATCGTCAAATACGCTAGCGCGATAATGTTCAATGATATCAATACCAATCTTGACACCCCCCGCATTTCCTCTTCACCCCCTTCCTGATCCAGACTTTTCCTCCAAAGCCGACAGCCTCTCCTCTATCTTTTCTATTCTGTCCCTCGTAAAATATCGTCCCCTTCGATTGTCTCCCCGCTCATCCTTCAGGAATTCAAAATTCTTTCTCTTGATGTTTTTCACGATTCTAATCATGATATCTGACTCCGCCCGCTATCGAATGAAGCTTCAGCTCCCTGTCATTGTGGGTAGTAAACCTGAGCCTGATCCTCCTGTCTGATCTCTCTGGAAGTCCATAGAGATCACCTCTCACGTAATGATGTGTCCCGATCTGACGTAATGGCGACGACTCAAGCGCTATCTGCTCCCAGTTCAATCCATCATTTGTTGATACATAAGCTTTCAGGTCGGTATTCATTATGATTTCGCCGGTGGGCTCCATGTCTATGACGCAGTAAGCGTCCACCGGATCATCCGCTGACGCCTCCCACGCCTTTGTTACAAGACTCAGCGCCACGCCCTGAACATCGTAATTCAGCGTTACTTTCGTAAACGTAGGGGCTGCTACACTCTGGGCTGCGACCATCTCCAGTTCGTCCATAACCAGGTATTGCTCATGACCGCAGTTGGCAGTCACGTTCATCCGGTAATACCTGTAAAAAGAGCTGTTGTTGAAAGTGAACCAACCAATCCACGTGCTGGCCGTCTGGACTGTGTTCGTGCCCTCATGAAGAGTGTCCCAGCTCGAACCATCATTTGATCCCTGGAATTGCCACGCTCCCGGAGATGCGCTGGAGTCGGTCTCCATCGTCAACCACCTGTATTTGTTGATTACCTGTCTGTTGTCAGATCCAAAATCATACGTCACCCATCCTGTTGTGTGATTGATCGATGTCAGCCACCTCTTCTGAGGTCCATAAAGGTCATTGAAGCATTTCCAGCCTTCATAACTGGCAGTAAAGCTGCTCTCCGTTACATTCGCCCCATCAGACTGCGCCTGGACACAGTCAATCTCGCTCGGATTGTATGCCCCATCAGCGATCACGCTCCATCCGTCCTTCAGTCTGCTCGCCCAGTCAATCGTGTTCACATCAGTGGACCATCCCCCGCTCGACTGCCAGTCAGCCCCGGTCATCACCTCTATGTGCGCCTTTGTCCACTGGTGTCCCGTTTGTTCAGTCGCGTCTATTAACGCCTGATCCCGGCTATTGGACGATGCGTCGACCCACGATCCGGCATTCATGTACTGCCACACTTCACCGTTGCGCCGCATGATCGATATCCATGCCGAATCCCTGAAAACCTTCCACGTAACACTGTTGTCGAAAGAAACCGCATGATAAATGGCCGAACCCGGAGCATTTCCAGGGGTTGACTCAACTACCGAAACGGAATTCAGGGCGCTCCACGTCGAACAGTCCAACTGGGAATTGTTCATGTCTGCAGTGACATTGGCCTGCGTAGCCAAACTCCGGACATGACTGTTGACCGAATCATAATGTCCTGACGAATTGCCGCTCAGCAAATCACCTGACACAACTCCGTCTATCCCCGAAACATCCGTGAAATCATCAACGTAAACATCGTCAAATTCCCTGTCTCCCGAATAAAGGTCCCATGCCATCATCACAAGTGTGTTCTGAATCGTTTCAGTATCACTTCCAATCTGGCCCAGCGCCAGGTCTATACCCTTGAGATGGCTTGCCAGATGGTCGATCGATCCCGTCGGACCAACCGCAGTCGGTCTGTAACGGCTCGGATCCCAGTCAATGTCCAGACTGTCTGCGTCAATCTCGTCTGATCCGCCTGTAACGTGACTATCACTGTGCGAAACTGCCGCGTATGTCCCTGAATGACTATGGTCGGCTTTGGCCGTCAGAGCAATCGCCGTGTCTATTCCCTTCAGATGCGAAGACAGTTGGTCCACTCTGGTGGTAACCCCATCAACAATAACAGGTGTCGAATTGACCGGACTCCAGTCAATTGGCAATCTGTCCCCATCCAGCTTGTCGACATCCCCAACCCCAACCCAGCCAACTGGTGTGTCGATATAAAGAAACCCCGTCCCGGAATCCAGGAAAACACGTCCCGAAACCCCACTGGCCGGCCTGTTCGCCAGAACGTCTATCGACACGTGACCAACCATGGCCGTCGTCACCCCGTTGAATATGAACAGGGATTTAGTGTCGGTGGCAAAAGCCATCTCGCCAATAGCCAGTTCTCCAGCTAGTATCTGCTGTTCTGTCCCGCGCTTTATGCGTAGCCTTATCGACATGCCTCATCCCCCCAAAATTATGCCTACTCAAAGGTTCCACCATCAAGGACAGGCAGCCATCCGTCCTTAAGCTTGCCCTGAGTATCTGATATCGGAATACTGGCAGCTGTCGGGGTTGAGGTCGCATTTGCCGGGTTCTGGACAACCAGCGAACTTGCGTCAAGCGACGCCAGGCCGCTCGCCATAGCCTTGCTCGATATGAAACTGTCAATTGTAGAGTGACTGTTTGACCCGGAGCCTGTCAGTGAACTGTGCGCTAAAGTCCCTCCCTTTGTCGCGTCCGAATGATCGTGACTTCCCAGATCGTGGCTATGATCCTCTCTGGCCACCCTCGAGCTTGTTCCAACAGCGCCGGAAACCGATGTCGATACCGCCCCGGGTTCACTCGTTGCCAGGGCGTAGTTGTTTATCGCAACCCAGGACACCCCGTTGAACATGTAAAGCAGATCCTCGTCATCCACATAGGTCGCCATACCCTCGGTCGGAACCCTGAATGACCATGTATCGCCATATTCCGCTATCTGTCCGGACTTGTCAGACCATGCCCCGGTAGCCGCCAACCCTACAATATATCTGTCCCCTTTTGACGGATTTGACGGTGGAGTGGCCAGTCCCCTCGTGCTGACCGAATCCTGGAATTCACCTATACCAATCATCGCAGAGTCGATGGCGCTCTGGATCTTCTGCGCAGACCAGATATCCGTAGACCCCGTGCCGGTGTCGTTTATCGATAGCCCGGCCGCAGTCACCTCCATCCAGGCCGAACCGTCACAGAAGAACAGCCTCTTGCTTGTGGTGTTTATGTAAACTGTCCCACCTACAATGTTGCCACTCGGATCACCAGTCCCCGATAAAACGCGACCAACAACATAATTGGCGCTTCCGTCCCCCACATAGACCAGCTGTTCATCTGTCGTGAAACCCAGTTCACCCGGCGCCAAGGCTCCCCTGGATGTCAGAGCGGACTTTGTCCCCCGTCGAATCTGTATTGTTACAGCCATTAAATCTCTCCTTTTCTAAAAGAATCCGCCGTCAAACACATCAGGCGTGTCAACGCTGTCACCAACAATTATCGGAGCATATGGTTGCGTGATGAGACCGCAATCGATCTCCACCAGTTCATGATTGTGCAAAGTCGGCGCTCTCGCGTCCGACAGGCGTGGGTCACTATCCGTGACATAACGATTACTTCCATCGGGATTTCCCGAAGTCCCTCCCAAAGCCGCTTTCTCGCCAGGATCCGGCAGCCTCGCGTCGTCTCCTTCACAGGCCGTGCCTCGCGTCGATCCCGTCTGGAGCGTCTTTACCCAAGTCGATTGTCTTGAACTGTCAGACGAACAGGTCCAGATGTCGCCGTCGTAAAGCCACGAATCACCCGTTGAAACGCCCCGCTCACAGTCATCCAGTGGGGTAGGTGGCCTGTCAACATTCCAGAGTCTCGGTATCCTCGCCGCCAGAACCCATCGCTTCGATCCACCGTTAATGTCCGGCTCTATCACCCAGGGAACATTCTCTGTTAAGCCCGAATCTGAAGCCACAACATATATGTACACCCTCGCCGGATTGGAGCCCTCGATTACCAGCGCACGCTCATCAGGTTCAAGTTCATTGCCATCTATCGAATCCAGAGCGGACGGATCCCCTCCTGTCAATCCCCGCTTGTAGTGGTCAAAACCCCCTGAAAAGCCACCGGTTAATGAAAGTAAATCATGGTAAACCGACGAAAAGTTGCCGTTTATGATCCGGAAAGCGTCGTAATGGGAATGAATCCCGGTCGTCAGCTCTATCTTCGCAGGCACAAAAGGCATCTGAACGGCCTCTAGTCCCTCGTACCCTGACGCTCGATCTCAAGCGCAAGCTCGTTTCTGAACCTCGAAATCTCACCTATGAAATGATTGGATGTCGGAACCGAAAGTTGGGCTATACTCGATTCCATGGTCGAGAGCATGATCATCAGATTGAAAAGTCCTGGCTCAACCTTTTCATAGTCCGTGATTGACAATGGCATTTTATTCCCCCCAATCCTCTGCCTATATGTTCCGAACGCTTATATATCCCCTTATCGAAGACGCAGCGTAACTGACCGTCGCATCCGTTCTGCTGTTAACATCGGCTCCATACTGCTCACACCAGTAACAGGAGCATGGAGGATCCACCAGCCAGCCAGCGTTCTTCCTCACCGATATTGAAAACACAGGGCTCGACAGACCCGCCGACACCGCGCTCGGGTACGTGTAGGAAACCGAAAAATCAATGTAAAAATTCGCTGTCATGATCCTCTGTGGAGATACACCAACGTAGGAAAAATCCTGTAGCGCCTCCTGAGCGTGACAATATTTATAAGTGTACCCAACAATGGTGTTACCCACGTAATCCGGGACCGCTGTCCTGGATTTGTAATACACGGATCCACCCAACTTGCCCGAATATCCTCCAGACACTGACATCAGGATCTTCTTTTCCCGGGCGGCCGCCATGTTTGTCAAAGTCAGCGACACTGAATCCTGCGCTATTCCCGTCTGAAAATCCCGGTCCAGACCGTGATAGTAGGAATCTACATTCCATAATCCCGAAACAGACCCATTACCCGGCATTCCCACTACACCGATGTAATACGCTGACCCTATTGAAAATATGCCAAGATTCGATTTGCCCGGAGGATTAGTGTCAAATATGACCTCCCTTGACGGAGTCAGCCCCACATAACGGATTCCCGTCCCCCCCGGTAGCGCCCCGTAAAACACATTTCCCGGTGAAAACCTGATCATCTGCTCGTCAGGAAAATAAATCGGACGCTCTTCGTCATCCACGTAAACAACCTTCACTGTCGAGCTGTTATGATACTCAAGCCTGAAAGGAAGCCCCGCCGCAACTGTTGACGGACCAAGCGAAGCGCCCACGGCTGTCGATATCGCCGCACCAATCTTGTAACTGCTCCACGTCTTGTCCGTGGTCACATCAAGGTCATTTATCTTGGAATTAATTATTGTAAACAGAGTATTAGCGCTGCTCTGGACTCGATTGTCTATTGTCTGGTTCGTCTTCTCACTGCTCCATGTCGTGTTGAGTGACGATCCTCCATCACTGATCCTGGCAAACAGTGGCGCTACAGACTCCTCAGCATAGTCACCGGTGAACAGCCCTTCAGGACTCGTGGTCAGCGTGACCAGCCACCTCGCCTGGTTTCCAGGCCAGTTCAGACTCAGGTAACCATTGCTGCCCGGTGGACGGTTGCACACAAATACCTCCGAGGCCAGTTCACCCCATATTTCCCTCGAATTCGCCAGATACACATAAAACTTCGTGTTCCCGTAAAAGATGACTTTCTGTTGCGCTATTAGCGGACTCTTGCCCCCAGATTCGTCATAAACATAAACAGTATTGTCCGTGGTTATCCTGTGAACATTGCCAGCCTCCATGTCCCTGGCCTGAACAGTGTCTCCCGCTACAAAAATCACCCCACTCGTGCCTCTGATCGCAGCTATCAGAAAACTTCTGTCATCCACCGGAACAATCTGTATCTCCGCAAGACCATCGAAATCTACCGCTTTGAGTGTCACCGGATTTATCGCCGAAATGTCACGGCTGTATTTGAACCGGCCGTAGGCGTCCGTCTCAACCTTTCCAAGATACCTCGACCAGAAACCAGGCTCGGACTCTGTAAGCCTGTCATGGTCAGGCGCCGTAGTAGACGCAAACATCTTCAGCCGCAGATCGAGACTCTCAATATAATTGTTCGCCGCGCCCTCATCATCAATCTGCCAGGGCCTGTTGGTCTCAGGGTTCCTTGAGTTAAAATTGAATCCGTCAACGCTGTTGGCTATGTAAAGGTAAAAAATCGTGTCCGCCGGAAACGGGCCATTGGCAAGATTAAGCCTTCCCGACGACCTGTCCGTGTAGCCCTGAGCACGAACCAGTTCGATCTCATCTATGACCAGATATGTTGAGTGTCCACAGTTGGCGCTCACATTCATCCGGTAATATCGATAGGCTATGTCATTGCTGAAGGAAAACCAGCCTATCCACGTGTTCGATCTCTGAACATTGTTCGAACCGCTGTGCAGTATCGTCCAGTTCCTGTAATCATTCGATCCCTGCAACTGCCATGCTCCCGGAACTGCATTCGAATCCGCCTCCATCGTCCGCCACCGGTATTTGTTGATCACCGTCCTGTCATTCTCACCAAAGTCATAACAGATCCAGCCACTCACATTTCCAACCGAAGAAAGCCATCGGTTCTTCAGTCCATATTCGTCATTGAATGCTTTCCAGGGCTCATAACCCTCCGTATAACTGCTCGCAGTTGCCCTTGTCCAACCTGTCAGCGTCTGCGTAGCGTCAATCTCACTGTCATTTGTCGATCCGTCCGCCAACCATTTCCAGTCACCCAGGTATACCCACTTCTCCCACCGGCTCACATCATTGCCCTCACCAAGGTAATGTAACTCCTCGGGGATGTAGATCTGTCCGTATGCGTTGTCCTTCTTCTGGAGCCTTATCGTGTCCTGATCAATGAACACCACACGAAAATCCGAGTATTCACGAAACGTCTCGGTCAGGGAAGGGCCCCTTGATATCAGCGAAATGTCCAGCTCACGTATGAACCGTCCGTAAGTGTTGGTCTGGACCTTTCCCGCTATCCTGGCGTTGCGTCCTGCGCCACTGCCGGACATGTACCCATTCACCGGCGCCGACTTGCTCAAAAATAGCCTGCCCCTGAAATCCCAGCGATCAGTCCTGAATTCCTCACTTGCCCTGTTTGCAAGATAAACGTAATATTCCCGGTTACCTTCCAGATCTGAACAAAAAACCCTATCCTCTACGGCGTCCCACATCAGAACCGGCAGCGTATTGAACACCGAACAGCTCAGTTCGGCAGTCACCCTCTCTCCGTTCACCAGCACATACCCTTTGCCACCGGGAACCGGATCCAGCGCCAGTTCAGTCGGAGACCGGTATGACAGCTTCACGTCTGCTATGAAAAGCTCTATCAGACCGGGAGGCAGGTGACGTTCTGGCTCATCGTCCGCAAGACCCTTGTGAGTCATCAGCCTGCGCCATTCAAAGCCGGTCCATACCACTTCAATCTCGTGTTCCGTGTACTTGTGACCAGCGCCGGCAAACAGACCCGGACGAGGTAGTTCTCCAAGAGACTCCACTCCCCAAAGCCATCTGATCGGCTTCCACTGCTCCACTTCGCTGTCCCAGAAGTAATGGTCCCAAACACTCGTGGTCTCGTCACCCAAATGTCTCAATACCCTGCGTAGCTCCCCGAAAGGCCGGGGTCCCCCTGGTAATAAATCGAAACTACCCGCCTGATCCATCTCCTGCGGAAGCTCATTGTAATCTCTGCCGTCCCACCAGAACCAACGTTTAACATCTCGCAGAAGGTGTCTCTGGCCGTATATGTTCCCCTCAGGTGAAATCCGGCCTAGTTCACGGCCATAAGTTTTCCCATCGTAGAGTAAAGTCATTGAATCAGCTCAGACTCATTTTCCCGCTAATCCAGTCTGCTTGACCGGTAATATCACTCTCCCTCGTAAACCGGCCCGCTACAGCCCAACTGATCACTCATTCCGGGAAGATCGTAGGCCTGGGCCAGTTTGGTCGAGCCAAGCGTCCTGAAATTCATGTTTGTTACAGTCGCCATCTCTTCGATGTCATGCTGGACAGGATCACTGTCTATCGGCATCCCGAAAATTGACCAGTATTTCTCAGCCTGCTCATCCCAGCACAACGCTCCACCGTCCAATTCAGACGGCCTCACCTGTGTCCCCTCATCGTTCCTGTAACCTGCAGCCCTTAAACCGACCGACATCTGGTAAAGCTGTTCAGCCCGGCTCTTTTCATCCTGCGTCTGACTCATGATTCTTCCCCCGCTCAAGAACTGACAGTCGCTCGCTCAGTTGTTCGGCCACCTTCATAAGCATCCTGTTCTCTTCGCCAAGCGCAATTATCTTGCGTTCAGCCGGCGAATACTTCCGTGCAAACCAGCAGTTGGCAGTCCCCTCGGATGTCCACCCGACAGGGTCGGCTTTAAGTAAACCACTCATGTTTCTAGCTCCCGATTATCCGTATCTCACGGCCCTTGGGAGTAACAGCCCTGTTCGTTGTCGCCAGTTTTATCCTGCCCCTGCATTTGCTGAATGGAGCCAGATTTGCAACCCCACCGGATGTATACGTCCCATTTCCCGCAACGGTCGCGCCGGTATCCGGGTGAATCAGCTCATAGGAGTTGTCTTCACAGTTCCTCACCCTGAATGTCCCGTTTGCCGCCGTGTTTCCCTCTATTCCACTCTGGACAATAACAGCCCCATCACAGAATCTGTGACCCGGAGCCGAAATTACTATCGGGTCGGCGTTCGTGGCTCCACTTATCGTCGTCTCGGAAGGTGTCTCGAACTTCCACTCCCTGTAAGTCCCATCGCCAACCGCCACCGGAGCGTGAGACAGTGACGGATGTATTTTCACCCAGTGACGGCCATCATCCACCGAATAATAAATCCACGCAGTGCGGGCCCCATTGCCGTTCACTCCATCTACCGCCAGGTCCACATACATCGTGACCTTGCTGCACTCATCGCTCAATGTCGCCTGCTTGCTGATGTAATTACCCTGGTCCTTGTTCAGCGCCAGGATTATTCCAGCTCCACTCTCCTCAATCACAAACGTCCCACCTACACCCTGAACATCACACCTGATCAGCGCAGATGTCGCCACCGAACTCAACTCATCATTGATGAACGGTTCAAATGACTTCCATGTGGATCCTCCATTCACTGAATATGTCCAGTGCATCGTGCAACCCTGCGGCATCAGGGTAGTCACAGCCAGACACAACAGGCTCGCCTCCATCCCCGAAACCTCCTGAAACTGGACCCTCGCTTTCTGCTGAAAGTTACAGCTCACAATCTCAAATGTAAGGTCACGGTCCACGTGAGCCACCCACGTTGAATCATTGGGAGACTCAAACTGAACTCCGTCATAAGGCTGGGAGTTGATGAAAACCCCGTCTGTGTCCGTCTCGCCAAGAACAGCCTGCCAGAGCTTGTACTGAAGACTGTTTGTCACTATCACAAAACAGTATTCCCCCGGTCCATACCCAACAGGGTTGCTAAACCTGAATGTCGTCAGCGTCTTGCCATTCGTCGAAGTCACTATGTCTTGCGGATAAAGCGTCCTGCTCTGGATCACCTTTCTCGTCGGATAACCGTTGACCACTTCCCGCACATCTACAGTCACCGGGAGCGTCGGGTCCTTGTCCGCAAATGCCAGTCTCACGCCCGATATCCACTTCACCCCTTCTGTGACCGCAAACGTCTGCGCTAGCGGGTCACCATAATGCCACTGTGTCTGTGTTACCGTCTCGTCACGTTCGGTCACGCTGATTATTCCCATAACCGATTTCTGACGGGTCTCCATGAAACCCTGCGACGTGAAAACCGAAATGGCGTAGCTTTCCTGTTCGTTGTCGTATTTGAACACCTTGATGGGCTTCTGGCCTACCGTGATGCCTTCGGGAACGGCAAACCTTGCCATGAAAGATCCGGATCCGTCTGCCTGTACCGTGTCATAATCCGTTTTGTACTTATGCGCTCCGTTCGAGTAGGCCCCCACCGGTATCAGACTCACCGCCACACCGTCTATCGTGCATGCGTATTCCTCATTCGGTTTCACATTGTGGACCATGAGCGAAATGTAAAACGGACCTCCATCCATGCTCGTTCGCATATAAGGCAGTACAGTCATGTCAACTACACGGTCACCCACTTCCACCAGAGTCCGCTCCGGAACAAGCGATTTATACGTGCCAAATCTCTCTCTGGCTGCATTGGCGTTTGCCTGGGCGTAGGCCAGTCCAGCTTCGGCCCCAACTCCCAGAGCCTCAACTGTCCACCAGTGACCGCCTCCAAAATCTCCGCTGTCTATGCCCTCATTCCACGTACGACTGGACCAGCCGCCGCTCCTGTCGAACATCAGCGTCCACGCCGACCACGTTATGTTTCTCGCACGTTCCGCATTCTCCGCATCTATCGCCTGAAGCTGGCTGTACTGCTCATCGTAATTGATGTCCAACGCAGGGATCTGCCGGGTGTCTGTCCAGAAATCCGAACTCGGATCTATCTCCATCTGGCCTATCCAACCAAAAACCTGATGAGGATTCGCCGGTGTTATGCTCGAAGCCCTCAACTGCGAAATGTAGGCCCTCTCTTCGTAATCAAAGACCAGGACTTTCCCTATCCGGTTAATATTCTCCGACGCAGCCTCATCCAGCGTTATCGTCCTGCCAGCCTCGTCCACCGCCAGCCTTATGCACCGTTCATAAGGGTCTATTGCGCAGTCAAACGCCACACCGTTCCTGTTAAACCCGACATCTCCTCCAGCCGAACCAAGCAACGAATCACCAAATATGCCCTTGGCGTCCATTGCCGCTTCCGATTCCGCAGCCCTCTGGGCAGCCTGCGTTTTGGCCTGGTAATATTCCAGCCTGCAAATCCTGGCGTCCATCTCATTGATCGCGTGCTGGGTCTTGCGCTGTATCTCCAGAGTCTGCTTCTGGACATCCGATGCCGAATAGGTGTAAGGCGGGATGGCGAGCTGATGCGTTGACATCGGACCAACCTGATTGGCCGGGGCCAGGGGCCTGATCGCCGGAGCGCCCGCTATCCTGATGAAGCGCCCGTCCGATGTAAGAGCGATCTTGTCGATTCTTGACAGATAATACTGATAATCAAGCCGTGGACCGTCTCCTGGTATCGGCTTGGCTCCTGACGTCCTGAAATCGACACAATCCCTCAAATGCCAAGCGCCATTCGGAGCATATTCTATCTGCTCGTAATCATTCAGATATGACTCAGGGCCGGTGTAGTCACCGTTTACAATCACCTGCCATGCCTCAAAACTGACAAAATATTTCTGACCAAGTGTCGGCTGCCCCGAGCCCCTATCTCCGGGTTGTCCCGCAGATGACCAGTCGATCTGCGAAACCCCGTGCTCAAGCGATGTCGAATTCTTCAGAAGCCTGAAATTCTCATAATCCGATTCCTCCTGCTCACGGTAATCAGATACTTTCGTTATCCGTATCACATTGGTCGCTGATCCCGACGGTGTATCAATCTTCTCTCCTGATAGCGCCGCGTAAACCGTGCCCCCTGTGAACGCCAACTCATCCTTCCCATAATCAGAAGTCTTCGTGACCTCCGCATTCACTACCCTGATGCGTCTCAAGGTGCTCTTCGACGCGTTACGAACGTATGTGTACTTGACGTAAAGAGTGTCCCCATCTCCGGGTTTCAAACCACTCAAAGCACCAAAATTCAGAAGATTGTTGCCCGACTTTACGTAGTCATTTTCAGAGGTATACTGAAACCTGTTGTCATGGCAGTCGGCTAGACCGTTAGGACCGCTTGATACTCCCAGGATGTCCTGAACATTCTCATTTTCCAGACTATCAACATGATCCAGACCGTTGTGAGTTATCGTCTCTACAACTTCCGTCAAATACGACATCCTGGACGTGGACTTCACAAATGTGTCCCCAAGCGGATAAACGCGCTGGCCAGTATGCCTGTATACTCCCTCCGTGATCCCTAAAACCCCGTAGGCGCTTCCCGATATGCTTTCAATCGTCAGGTCCTTGCCGTCTGGAGCCTGAAGATAGAGTTTTCCCGATGATGACCCACCTTGTACAAGCGTCCCTGTGGTAGGGTAGGCGTTTACCACGTACCTGATCTGATTGGCCACCTGATCGGCGCTTTGAGCGCTGCCTGTCAGCGTTACGGTAAAAGAATTGCCGCTTCCGATCTTCAGCTTCACCTTTAGACCGTTTACGTCGTAATTCTGGGAATTGCCCGCTACAACCAGACCGCCGGTAGCCAAATAGGATCCTATGGCCGCCGTCTCTCTCAGGTCTGTCTCACGGCCCTTCGGAATGTCTATCGTCTGAGCCGCTATCGTCTCCAGCTCAGATCCCGTCACATAGGCCTTTCCTGCCAGAATTCTCGCCTTGAGGTTTGAACTGTTCTCAGGATCCTGCTCTATCACCAGTGGGAACTTCTTCACCACATAATCGCCCGACGTGTCGTACGTCCTGCGCTCCATCATCTTGACCAGCTCGGATCTCTCTGTCACGACCTGAGCCAGCAGAGGCGCATTGTCCAGAAATTCGCGCACGGGAACCATTCCCGCCTCGTCAACCACCCACTCAATCTCATAGCTCAGACGGTACGCCCCATCCTCGCTGTACTCCAGATCTACTCCCTCATCCATGTTCCGAAGATGAGGATCCTCACCATCCGTTAGCACAACCGGGGTTACTCTCAGTCCCACGGTTTCCTTGCCGATCCCAACCAGCTCCACCTGTCCCTGCGGAACTCTCACATATTGGCCGTCTATGTAGACCTTTCCTTTCAGAAATCGCCACATTGTGCCCGAAAGCTTCTGTTCGTTGCACCCCTCGATAACGTCACCCTGCTTGTGGATTCTGTCACCGATGTTTTTCAGGTCCCTGTGATGTATCCAGCCTGAATCCTGAAGCTCCTGCCTCTGAAGAGTGCGTCCGGGCCTCCAGAGCATCGCCTGCCATTGGGGCCGCCCTGATGTGTTCTCAGTCGGCGGATATTCCTGTAAGGGCTGTTGTCCCGTGTCATCAAGGATCCACGGAGCCTGTTTCGACTCGCCGATCAACCCGAATTTTGAGCTGGACTCAATGTATTTGAAATACCTGACTGACTTGACGCCCTGCGGAGCATCGAACACCTGAAGCCTGATGTAATCAGTCGTGTCCGGCGTTGCAACGGCGTCAGCCACCGTTACAATCTCTCCGCCGTCTGTCTCTCCGACCAGACTGCAAAATGTCGCACGATACCTGTGGCTAAAGTTCGATACCGCCCCCATGTTGGTGGCTCTTAATACCGGAGGCTCAAAGTTGTCATGCGCCCTCAGCATGAAATCATGCATCTTCTTGTCAAGAATTCCCATTTTCCCCCCGTATCATACCTATCTAAACTCGAGTAGCGCTTCCACCACTTCCAGTCTGGCGCTCGTCATCACCGTGACGATGTCGTGAGCTATAAATTCCAGTAATCCCTCGTCAGCCACATTTTCAGGAGCCAACCACGAATCTCCCTCATGTCCCGGACCAGGAACAAGATTCGAAAACAACGCTATCTGCCGGAAATTCTCGTAGGGCTGTCCCGCCGTCGGGTCAAATCTGGCGAAGATATACATGAACCTTGCGCTCTGATTGATGGCCTCCTCATCCGATACAAAAGCGTATTTCGTCCCCAGATGAGTTATGTCCTCCCCTGACGAAACAACCCTGCAAAGCGTTACCTTCGTCGGTTTCACGTAAAGTATCGGTTCTTCAAGAGCGGCCAGTCCCGGTTGAGGATCCGGTGGCGCCTGTTCGTCTGTCCAGGGCGTCGTCCTACCGATTCCAACCCAGTAGACCGAATTCTGTTTGTGCAGCAGCGCCCTGCGTGTCCTGCCCTTGTAAGTGGTAACTCCCATGAATTGTCCCCCCAATGAACCAGCCTATGTGTCTGCTTCAATTATGTATTCTAACCTAATGATAAAACAGGTTGTTATCTGTATGTCCGTCTGCGTTGCAGCTTCCTCTTCCGTCATATAATTGTCGGGATGGCCAGTGTTGGCAGGAAAATCTATGTTGACGGGAAGATTACTGTCCGTCGTCAGTATCCCCTGAAAAACACTCCCGCTCTGATCAAATGTCGTCCGCTGAATCTTTTCCAGAACAGCGGATTCTTCGGAAACATCATTGAGTGGAATAACGCCCTGGAAACAAACTGAAAACGCGACAGCCATGAGTACCGCCGAACTCCTCGAGCCGGTCATGACGCCACTTACCTCGACGTCCAGTAAACTGTCCTCGCGCCTGAACGTGTCTCTGGCCTCAGAAGCTACTATTCCCATTATCGCCAGTTCTCTCGTCGGCCAGGGATCAGTTCCAGGATTGTAAAACCTCGTTCCCGTAAAGGACAGATACAGTCCCACACCAAGTCGCCCGATACACAGCTTGCCCTCAGGCGAGGTCCCCACCCGATGACGTATCACCCTCATGAATGTCCGCTGAATCTCAGACTCCAGTTCCTCACTGGCCACCCTCGTTAAAGGAAGCTGGGGCCGATAGAATCTCTGCCCCTCAAACGAAACCTCGAGACCGGATCCTGCGCCCGAAAAACCGATCTTCCGCTCTCTGGTTTCTCCCTCCGTATGCCAGTTAGCGGGAATGTAACTGCGCTGAAGTCTCACCCAGGATTTGTGGCTATTTATTATTCCTGCGTCCGTATACGCGCCCAGTAATCCCGAACCGATTCGACCAACACCCGTGTCGCCAGCTATCCTCCATGAAACCCAGAAAAATCCTCTCTGAATACGCCCGGACGACCTGTATCCCGGCTCAACGCTGTCATCCATGTTGCTGTCAATGTGGCCATAACCGATTTTCTGGTTCAGCGTGTCAGTCAGCCACATCGTCTGTCCGTGACTGTAAAGCAGCAGAGTCTCATAAATAATCGCGTGAGCAAAACTCCTGACTGTGAACCATGTATGACCTGCCGGCTTCAGCTCTTTGATCACGCTTTCCAGTTCTGCCGGGTCCATGTGAGGTCCCCTGGCGTCCTGAAGGTAAATTACAAAAACACCCTCATGCCAGAAATCGGCGTCCACGATCCGGGACTTGGACAACGCTCCCTGCCTCGAGAGCGTCACAATCCTGGAAGCCTGATCCTGCACATGATACCCATCGACCTCTATCTCCCTTAACTCGTCGCCCAGCCTGTCATACGTTCCCTTGTAACTGTAGCGGCTGATCGCCGTGCCTATCCTGTGTCTGTTCCACGCAAAGCTCTTGTCCGACCGCCACACATGACCGACATTCGCCCCAGCTATCCTCAGATATCGGTCCGGAACCGTGTCAGGGTTTCGCATCGCAGGTATCTGTCTGGCCAGTTCAACAAGCCGCCCAAGCTCATTGTCTTCCGCCTCCAGAAAGCCCTCAAGCGTCTTCTGAAAGTCCAGCCTGCGCCAGATCGCCGGAACTCTGCTTATTAAGGGCCTTTTACCCAAGCCTTGACTTTACTCCCCTCTCTGAAGACTTATCGAACCCAGCGCAAGTATCGAACCGGCCCCTGCAACCTCATTACCAGTCGGGGTATCGAATTCAACCCAGGAAACTCCCGCTACACCCGAAACAATCGAATGCAGATCCGAAAAACGCATGATCTTTACCGGCTCAGATCCATAAAGATTGTATCGCGAATGTAAAGCCTGCCTGATCTGCGTGAAAACAGCGTCCGGTTCATAATATTCCACCAGACCGACTCTCGCGCTGATGTTCACCGCGATCTCCGTCATGTCCTTCAGAATGTATCTTTTGGGCCACGAACCTAAATGTCCCTTGGCGCCGCATGTCAGCCAGATCCTCTCCTTGAGCGCTTCCGACATCTTGCCACCACCCTCCGGTGTGACATATATGACAACACGCATGTGAGGCCATTGCGAATCATCCGTCCTGTCATAACTCTCACAGCCCCGAACTCCGGAAATTCCCCGAATCAGCGCCACGTAATCCGAATTCGTCACTGCCCTTCGTTGTATCCGGGTCGCCGCAGGTATTCTCAGACGTAACTGAGCCGCAGATTCAACCCCACCCCCTCCGGTGGCGCTAGTCATGTTTGTGACTGAAACAAGTTGCGCCAGATTTGAAGGACAGATCGTTATCGTGTCCGCTCCCGTGTTGCCTTCCCATTTTGATGCCCGAATGAAACTTATCTGGAATCGCTCCGGTAAATCTGTCGCTCCATGTCTTTTGTTCAACGTCAGATATACCGTGTCCGTAACTTCATCCACCGGATCAGCCTGAAGTTCCAGCAGGTAATGAGAATCTTCGTCAAGAGTCCGGTAAAAGCTCTCGGTTTCAATCCATGTTTCACCATTATCCTTGCCCTTGACCACACATGTGTAGGCCGCGACGTCAGGCCCAAGGTTATATCGTAATCTCCGGCCATGATCCCGGGCTTTGAACAATTCTGAACCGATCTCAAGCTCAACCAGCTCTCCCTGTGTGACTCCCGCCAGAACCGATTCAACACCCGACGGAATCGTAACCTGTTTGTCAGTGAGATAGCCAAGTCCATCAGTCCTGGCGAATCTCGTATATTGTGGGATGAAAAGATCACCTTTTACGCCTTCAAGTCGTGAAATCTTCACAAATGTTCTGGAAGCGGAACAGAGTTTCGGCAAAACATCCACATTCTTGCCAATTCTTATGAGATTTTGACGAAACTGCGCATGATCAACGAAATTCTCACTGAATATGTGGTCAATATAAAAAGATATGAAGTCACTTTCACTACCCAGCAGCCTGATCAGCGCAATTCCGGCGTTTGAGTGATTCATGTCGGTCAATTCAGGACATAACCGCCTGAACTCCGACAAAAGAGCCTCAAATCTCGCTGTAAAATCCCTTCCTGTGTAGTTTACGACCGACATCTTCTAATTGAGGGACCTTTCAACCGAAAGTTCAGTCATAACTCTCGATAACGACGCCATCCTGATCTTTTTGCCCATTTCCAGCTCGTGAGCCGGATACATCACGTCGCTCGACAATCCCTGATCCGCCGCGTCCTGAACATACATCTGGGCAGGGATGTGCCAGTGCCGAATGTCTCCGTATTCCGACCACGCTATGCCAAGCCAAGTGTCCTCGTATTTCACCGGATACAGGTAATCGTCATGGGCTGGTGGTATGAACCGTGGAGGAACGACCCTGTTGAAACTCGCGCCGTCTGTAACCTCCACCCGTTGCCCGAAATATCTGCTCAAAAAATCATGTTTGCTCGAATCCAGATCTATCGAAGGGTATTCAGCCTCTCTCGCCTCTCTGACCGTCACAAACGGCGCCACTAGATTGCCTGATACCTGCCCTTCCACGAACTGTATGTAAACCAGGACCGGTAATTCGCCGTATGTCTGAACCCCTGCCCTGGCAGGCCACGAAACCCCTCCGCTTTCAGGCACGAACGCCCGCCTTTCCCAGCGTTTTGTTGATTCATGGAAATAGTATTCGACCACATATCTCGTCTCGGGAGCGTTATTCTCGAATAGTATGGCCTGTTCATCGCTACCGAACGCCGGCAACGTATCATGCTCGCCCCGGTTGGTTAGCACAATGTGGGCTATCGATTCAGCAATCAGATTCCGCGCCGTTTCACGTATTTCACGGACGGTCCACGATTCATTCAGATAAGCCAGCGACACACTTGCGCCGTCACTCGATCCGACCGAAACCGAGATCCCGCCCGTCGCCGGGTTCACAGAGAACGGGAATGACACCCCCTTGCCGTATGCCGGTAAAGTCCTCATCTGTTTAACCAACCCTGTTTCTAGGTCTGTTTCCTGTCATTCTGCTCTTCAACCAGACGATACCTCCCAAAAGCCGCCTCCATACAGCTCGCCTTTGCTTCATCGACGTAACTCGACAGGTCTGTCGGCTCTATCTCACCAACCATCTGCTTTGTCACAAATATCCTCTTGTCTTTGCCATGAAGGTGTATCTGAGCATCTCCAGCTCCAATGATTACACGATTCTCAATAGCGTCCAGCATTATGGCCGGTCCAGCCTTGCTGATGTCCTCACCAGCCCAGACAAGAACCACTCCTCCTTTCCCCTGAGCTATTGTCAGCAGTCCCTGGCCGCACAGATCCAGTATGCCGATACATCCCTGACCAGTCGAAGTGACTCCCTCTCCCATGGCGTCACCCGCCGCCGCCATCTGAGAGCTTCTGTAAAAACCCCTGCGAGGTTTGCTGCCACTCTCTTCGGTCTCTTTCTCCGTCGATGCCGAGCCTGGAGCGCTGAAAAATATTCCCTGGCCGGTCCAGTCGATCAGACCCATGCATTCCTGAGAACTGTTGTCATCCATGAACAACGTGTGACCCGCTTCACTCTTGATTGTCCTTATCCTGGTCTTCCTGCGCAGAGATCTGTTCCTGGCCTCAGTCGGGATTAAAGCCTCCGACGGATCAGGTTTGTCAGCCCACGCCGGACCAGGAATACAGTAGGGCTGAAGGTAATCACCGCTCAGAAAACCCACGTAAGCGGCTTGTCCCGGTAACATCGGCCACCATATTCCAGCGTCTCCGCGATTGTAGATCGAACCCTGAGGAACTCCGATGACCTCGCACCAGTTCAGCCAGTTCTCATAACCCTCCGAATTCAGACCGGGAGCCTCTACCTTTACCCGGCCGCGACCTTCTGGATCTCGAACATCACGCACAATTCCCAGGTGCAGTGAACACGCCTGCTGCAAGTGCTGCAATTCCGCTGGTAAAGAACTCTTGAAATCACCCATCTCAATCGCCTCTATTTTATAATCGGTGGGGCAGGTGGCGTCTTGACCCTGTATTCGCCGTTTGCTACAGCCTCGGCCTGAAGTATCCTCTTCGCCTCGTTAATCGCCCACGTCTTCATCTTCGCGCCCTCTCCGGCTGAGCGTCCGCGTGTTAGCCTGATACGCCAGTTGAAACGCCGTACCAATGGTCTGCCATCGGAACCCGGTTGTCCATAAACGACAGTTGTCTGAGACGGTCCATCGACTTCCCTGCAGCCCACGAATATGACATTAGGCTCGTATATCCTCGCGTACATTACCACCGGCTGGCTCGTCACCTTGCCCTTCGAATCCAGTGATGGTCTCATCAATTCCAGCGACGCCTGAAACGGAGCCTCAACACTCCATCGCTGGGATGACCTTGTCACATACCATTTGCCCGAAGCCTGCGTGCCGACATTCAGAACCGTCATGCACCGCTTGGCCTCAATCCCTGGATGTCCTGTCAAGTCCAGCCTTGCTGTGATTACCTGGTTGCCCGCCCTGTTACGCCTGTTCCTGACCTTTATCTGGTCTATGTCATTGAAGTTCCTGTTGATCTGGGCCTCGCCAGACCTGTCTCCCGTGAACGATTCGGCCGCCCTGAATTCCCTGCCCGCAGTGTAACCTTCCTGACTCCCTATCGGATTGGATCCTACATCTATTTTAGCCCCAGCGTTGCCAGCATGGCTTTCCCAGTAGTCATCCACATAACTGTTTCCAGGTTTCAGAACGTCATCGGTCATCGTGTCTTTCTTGCACTTCGTGTGACCCATGAGCCATCTTATGGACGCATGCGATGTCATGTTGTGAAGTGGAGTCCTCTCAGGCATTTTGTCCGGGCCCTTGATCAGTAGATCCGCTTTGGCCTTGATGCCTGAAATAATCGACTCCACAAGGCTCTCCGCTTTCGGATTCTTGACCGAATTGCCCGCGTGAGTCACCCCCACAAGACGCTCAGTCACGTCATAACCCGTTAGGCTGACAAGTGACGGACCATCTGTTTCATAACTCTCGTCCATGTCCTTGATCCGCATCACAACAGGCTTGGACATCCGTCCATCCCAATAACCATAACGGAACGTAATGTAGTTCTCCGTTGTGAAGTATCCCCCCAGAAGACCATCGGGATTCCCCAGCGTCACCTTCAGACTCGACATGCCGTCTTCCACGTCATCCAGTTGCCACGACCTGCAAAACTGGGTGTAGTTCATCCCGTTGATGGATATGAAGAAATCAGGATTGTTCAACGCCCCCGCCATCTGTCGCTAGATCACTTCCTCAAAAGTCATGTTGACCTTCGCCATGTAGGGCAGCAGTGTCACAGGATTGTACAATGGTCCGTATTCAACACTCACTTTTGTGATGAAACACGTCACCTTTAGCGCCTCCCCCAGAATCAGACGCACTCGTGTCGGACGCTTCACAAACTGGCCCACAGTTGGTTTTTTCAGCCTGTACAAAGCCTCAACAGCGTTTCTCACCCACTCATCCCCACGGTTCATACGGCTCAGTGTAAACTCAATCGAATAAATCTGCGGCCCTCCACATCCATACTGCTGTATCGGCGCTTCCCGTCCCGCAATTTGCATGTGGTTGTACTTAGTCGATTTGTCCCTGGTCAACTTGCTCGGGTTCCACTGGAATTCTATCGTTGACGACATTGGTGTCTCTATCGGTATTATCAGGCCGCTGGTATTCTGAACATCAGCGTCTGTCACTTAAACCGCCGTGTTATATCCGAAAGGATCAGACCCGAAAGCCTGATAGTTAGTCGTCCTGTTACGCTCGATGATATCCGATATTATGTAGGCCAGTTCCCTGCCGTCCACGATCAGCCTGTTCTCTATCTGGATTGGGGTCTCCTCCCGTGTCGGAACGGGAACCGTATAGCTTTGCAGAAAGGCCGGTAGCCACGAATTAGGAGCAGCCACTTGCCCCGGCGTCACATTGTCCTGAGGAACGGAAGGTAACGAAGATTCACTTCCAGGCTGGAATGTGCCCGGGACTCCGGCCTCGTTGAGCTTCTTGCCCAGAGCCTCTGTCTCAGCGCTCAGAGTGTCGCCAGAAGGAGCATAACTGTTCGGAACAATTGGAGACAGGCTTTCGATCTTCGGCGATTCCTGCTTTCCGGTGATATAGTTGTAGGCCGACGTCAATGGTTGACTCACCGTGTCGGTCAACCACTCAAGTAACGAGCCCAATCCGCTCAGGAGTCTGGCTCCCAATCCGTAAACCCATTTGATGCCCGTCCAAACCTCTGAAACCACAGATGACACGTTGTCATACATGTCCTCCACCAGCGCATACAAAAACCTGCCTGGGTCTTTCCACTCAACCTCAAACGGATTCATCAGCTTGTCCAGAACCCTGGAAGCCTTCGGCATGAACGGCAGATAACCCGCATCTTTGTCCTCTTTGCCCCAGTTCCAGACAAGAGCCTTTTTCACCTGTGAATGCATGCTCTTTACAACTTCGTTCAATTTGTCATCCAGCAGGGCAAAATATTCCGGGAAAATCATGATGTCCCATGACTCACCATAGGCCTTGTCAATTCCCGTCCGGAGTTCCTTCGTCAGATACTCCCCAAACATCATTTCAAAAGGCTTCTGGTATTCAGTCTCGAATGCCTTGACCGCCTCCCTGTATTTCAGTCCGCGAGCCTGGAGCATCCTGGGTAACGCAGAATAGGCCGACAAAAAATCAAGCCGTTTTGAGACAGGTTCAGCCAGTGAATGCGCCAGTGGTGTGTCCGCCATTGTCTGGTAAAACCGCAGGAATGAATTCGATATCCTTGCCCATGCCGTGCCCGCGTCATGAAGCATTTCAGATGTCATGTAGGAAACTTCATCGTAATCGGCCTTGTTGATGAGATTGAGCTGTTCCTTGAAGCGCTCCATAGCTCCAGCCGTAGTGAGCGTGCGAGTTACAGACATGAAGTATTTGGACAACCCCAGATCCTCTACAGGCAATGCCCCTTTCTTCTCCGCAAGCCTCAGCGCTTCACCAAGCAGCGGCATGTTCTTCTGGAACTCTTTGGGATCGGAAAACCATCCCTGAATAGTCTTCGTCAGCAGGCGGACCTTTTCGTCGTTGAGACTTTTCGCCTCTCCCTTCGTCATGCCTTCGCCTTCTGTCTCCCAACGATCTGTGGCCCACAGAATTGTTCGGGCAAAATCAGACGGGGCTGAAAGAAACGTTTCTTTGGTCGCACGACCTATCTGTTCGGCAGGGAAGCCGGCGTCCTTTATGGAACCCAGAAGAGCCAGCGCCGCTGGAACATTCCATCCCTTCTCGAGTAGTTCCGGAAGCATATACTTGAATGCGCCGGCTATCCCTGGTCCCCACACAGTCGAAATCTGGATAGCCTTTGCCGCTTGGGCCGCAATCCTTTCGGAAAGCCCTCCCAGATCGACCTCTCCATAATCCCCAACCTTGGCTGTAAGTCCGGATTTCAGCTTTTCATTCACGTCAGCGGGAAATCGGGTCATCAACTGCAGGATTATGCCCGTCATCAAGTCAGCGCTCTTTTCAGCCGACAGCTTGGAGAGTTTACCAAACTTCATGGCCGCTTCATTCATCCTGCGCATGTTCTCGAAACCAATAGAGTTTATGTCAAAAGCCGAAGCTGTCGAACTCATGGCCTGAAGATACTCTTCGGTAGTCACATTCCACAGCTTCATCGAAAATACGTTTGCCGCAAACTCAGCCTGCTTCTTCTGGCTGCCCGTAAAGGCCACCGCCGAAAGTTCACCCAGAGCGTCCGCAATTTTGGCCCTAGATCTGCCCATGCCTATATCAGCAAGCGAATAGACAATAGCGTCCAGAATCCCCGAATACATGCGGTATCGAAACATGAAGAATGCCGATTTATCCAGAAACAGGTCAGCTATGTCCCTTTCCCTTTCCGACCGTGAGCCTCGTTTGCCCTCTCCAGGCAAGGGCGCTCCTGTGGAGTCAACTACTCTGGCCAGCTTCAGGTTGCTTGCCGCCCCAACAGCTGCGTTATAGTTTGTGACAGCTTCGGTGAGCTTTGATATTTCCGTGGCCGCCTTGAACGCCAGCGCCGCCGTGTGGTGAAGCCTTGCTATCAGATTGTCCACTCCCGAGCTTTTCACATCACTTAGTATAGACCCCAGGCTCTTGTTGGTTTCAATGGCGTTTTTGTTCAGTTCCGTCAGCGTTCCAAGCTTGTCTTTCAATCCCGATTTTCCCGAAAGCCGCTCAATCGAACTCTTCTGAAGATCTGATACGCCACTGACTGACGTCTGGATCTTTTTCAGCGTGTCGTCAAAGGACTGGGCAAGCTGATTATGCTTGTTTATGATGTCGTCAACTCCAGTCACCACATATTCTATGCCGATTGTCTGGTCGATTGCCCTAGTCCCTCTTCAGTTTTGATTCTTCAAATTCTCTCTGTTCCAGATACAACTGCCACATGATCTTGCGTTGCCTGTATGACCACCTCATGACCTCGGTCAAGGGCTGTTTCAAATGATACACAAGATTGAAAACTTCCCTCTCAAAGTATTCCTGCGAATATCTGATTTCCGGTAGCAGCGGAGTAACATCCCTGTAGCCCCATTTCGTGTACTCTAGCGTCACCCCGCCGGTAGTAAAAAATCGCGGTGCGTCAAGAAATTCAGGCTCCAGTTATGTCCACAATAGGAGCATTCCAGATCAATAATCGTGTTGTACCCGCAAATAAGCTTCTTTCTCGCCTTCCTGATCACCTTGTGATCAAGTAATGGCAGAGCCACCACATCCTCATAGAAAAAGTCCTTCGATCCGTTGAGTTCCCTCAAACACTGAAAATCAGACTGGTTGGGATCAAACTTCCCTGCGGCCTGCTGGGTAAGCAGCAATCGCTCCTGATGTCCGTTCAAAAGCCCAACCGTCGCCGTCCCACCAGATTTCGGCAGATCTACCGTAATGGTCGGATCTTCACTGTTACGCAGCTCAACCGGAAGCTGTATCACTTCGAGTTCCTCAAGGTCTTTCGTGTGATCCCCAAGCTTCCTGCATTCCCTGTTAGGGCAGGGCATGTCCCCGAATTCAAGTATGTTGCCGTAATGAGCCTTGTAATTCTCAACCAGAGCCCATTCCTGATCCACCACAAAAAGATCAAGAACGTCCTTTTCCTCAATGCTCGTCCTGTGCCCAATACTTGTCGTCAGAAAAGCCAGATACCTCGGCACCACCTCAAACATCTTGCGGTTCTTTGACATCAGTATCCTGTTAGCAGACCCATCACCCTCCATGACGCTCATCCGCTCTTTTCTGACAAACAGATCAAAACTTGCCACTGCCTCTCTACGCTTCTCCATATCCTCTAGGACCTCTTTTCCTCTACTCGGTCATACGCAATTTCAACTTCGTCAATTACGTCCTTGTCCCAAGCCATGGAGGACTTGTTACCGGTCGCGTCGCTCACCACCATGGCCCCATAGAATGTCCACGTCCGAACCGTTTGATCAGTCGGCTTGTTCTCGTAACAGGAAAAAGTGAACTTGTATTTATCAGGCATTTGACCGTTACCGGTGGACGCGTCCTGAGCCAGTTTCATCTTCTCTAGCCAAAAATCCGCAGACTCTCCGTCGCACGGAACGACATGCCTCAAAACCGCATTCTCAAACTCAAGACCACCAGCCTCCTTCACAGGATGGTTCTGACCCATGCCCGCATGCCTGGTCACGGCTATCGTCCGCTTGCCAATCGAAAACTCCTGCGCCAGAAGGCTGTCAAAACCGTTCACCTCAACCCTGAACTTGAATTCCTTAAGCCTGTGTATCGAAGATGTGTTGTTAGCCATAAATTGTTCACCCCCACTAGGCCCTGATGTAACCTGGCAATGTCTTTATCTCGTTGAACTGCTCAAACGCCTCACCAGCCCTCGTCAGTCCAAGAGTAAAATCCAGATAGGTGATGGCCTCAGTGGCCTGTATCAGCGCCCTCGCGTTGTAGATTCCCCTAGCTATGTCCAGACCCGAGTTCAGCACTGCATTAACAAGCTCTCCACCCGAAAAGTAGGCCATTTCATCGCATTGGAGCGAAAAATCATACACCTTGAACTTGGCCTTCCAGTCCTCGAACGCCGGTAACAGCTCACGATAGACCTGTCTCCACGTTACCGGATGATTGGGATCAAAAAGAAACAGCCACAGCGCCGGCAACAATGTCCGGTTCATCATCGTGACAAGCCGCACAACGTTCAGGTTCCGCGTCGAACTGGCGTCTCTCTGCGTCGTCCTCTGCTCCCAGAACATCCCTCCCTCTATGCCGCGCATTTTCGATATGAAGAGATAATTTATTCCGTGCTCCGCAAACAGGTCCGCATATCCCGTGGAACGGTAGCTCTGAATGTTGAAACGGATTCCCTCAAGAAGCGTTACCGTGCCTCGCTTGGCCCCAACAAAAGCAATGTGTTCGCCGTAGTTCGTGTCGTTCCTACAAATAGAGGCCGCAAGATGTCCTAAACATTGGATGTACTTTCGGGTGTCATCCATGTCATCATACACGAGCGGCTCGCCGTAGAACAAGGCGAATCTGTGACTATTAAAGGCCGGATGACTCCACGGAGCGTTACCAAGACGGAAATCAACGGCCTCCTCAGGGGACATGTTGGCCGGGATGCATCCATAAGCCACAAGATCCTGACGACTCTCCGCATACGCTGTCATGGCGTTATAGACCGTGACCGAGTTTGTCCCCGGTATCATGAAATCCATCGCCATGTTCCAGACCTTGTCTATGGCATACATGCCCGTCTGGAAAACCGGACTACCCACCCAGTCCGAATCCTTCATCGGGTCTCCGTCATCCCCGCCAGACATGGCATATCCGAAAAGATTTAACATCGGTCTGTTTGCCGGTGCGATGTTCGTGCTCATTTCATCGTATACAGTCACCAGCTCTGAGCGTTCGTTGATGTAATTCGGAGCATAATACCTGGATTCAGGATCCATGTTTAGATCTGTATATGTTTCAGTCAGTTCACCCTGTAATCCATAAATAACTTTTACATTAAAATGGTCATCAGACTTCAGAACGCTATCACTTATCTGTATCCGTAAATGATTCCCCCACGAACCCGGATCTTTCGACTCAAAGCTGAGCGTGGACTGAGCCTCTCCGCTATAGCCGTAGTGAACTTCAACGTCAAAACCCAGTGTAGCCGCGGCGGTCGAGGAACCCTTGATCTGAATGCTTCTCGTATCGCCGGTTTGTGTAGTTATCAGACGGACCTTACCGCCAACAGAGTAAGCTCTCGCATTCAGCAATGTGGCAAGCTGGCTGGCAACCTGCGATGAACTCAGGGAAAATGTCCCGCTTGATCTGTCTATGGG
>CAZIVV010000113.1:0-1510 GCA_964542775.1 uncultured Desulfomonile sp. | reverse complement strand
CCGGTGATAAGGATTATCGGCACATCTTTCCTGATGGCGGAAATTGTTTTTGCGAGTTCCAGTCCGTTCATTTTAGGCATGCTGACGTCGGTTATGACAAGATCGAAGGCTTGTGGTGAAGATTCAAATATGGCCAGCGCTCTCAGTGGATTATTTTCGGCGACCACATCATATCCGAGCGCTTCGAGTAGCTGTTTGTTGGATTGCGTGATAATTCTCTCATCGTCCACGAAAAGAATTGTACCTTTACCTGACACCTCCGCGTCCCAGGACTCTTCCGCCGGGGCTTCCGGCTCCATAATTACCGGTAAATAAACCTCAAAAGTAGTTCCTTTACCGACGATGCTCCTGACTGTGATGGTTCCGCCATACCCCCTGATAATGGAATCAATGACGCTTAGCCCAAGCCCCGTTCCTTCACCATGTTCTTTGGTTGTAAAATAAGGGTCAAAGACGCGCTCTATGATGCCCTCATCTATCCCGTGGCCGGTATCGGAAACAGTCAGGCGCTGGTATGTCCCGGGCGTAAGGCCTGTTCCCGCGCCCAGTCCATCTTTGGACAGAGTTACCTCATCTAATCCCACTGTCAGCGTTCCACCGTTCGTTCTCATGGCATGAGCGGCGTTAGTGCACAGATTCATGATTATTTGATGGATCTGGGTTGGATCAGCGTTCACTGCATTCAGACCCGATCTGACGCTCTTGCGTATCTCAATGCCGGTCGTCACCGACGCCCTTACAAATTCCAGGGCCTCCTTCAATATAGGACTGATCAGGACTGGTTTTCTTTCCTGTTCGGATTCCCTGCTGAAGGCCAGAATGTGCTGAACTAGTTTGGCCGCGCGATCCACTGCAGCCAGCGCCTTGTCAAGTCTGTCTCTGACATCGGAGTCTTCAGGCAGACGGTTCATGGCCATTTCAGTAAATCCCAGGATACCATGGAGGATGTTGTTGAAGTCATGCGCTATGCCTCCGGCGAGTGATCCAAGAGCCTCCATTTTCTGGGCACGGTTCAGGCGCGTCCTCAGTTCAACCTCTTTGGTTTCATCGGACACAAAACCAACTGAAGCCTGCCTGTCCCGCCAGGTGGTCATCTTTATTGCCACATTCAGATAAGCCCTGCCAGTATCGGTATTAACCTCCCTGGAGCCTGATAGACTGCAGTTAGCCTGATCCAGTAAACATTCCGTCATGAGTTCCTGAATCAAATTCGCCCAGTCATCCCCAAAGGATGAACTCGCAGGCTTACCAACAACCTCCAAATCATCCGGTATCCCTAATATTCTGCGGAACGGCTCATTAACGAAAGTGTAATTATCTTCATGAATTACAAAAACACCCATCGGGGCCGAATCGATGATCAGGTTCATCATCGACTCTGATTCCTTCAGGTCCGAAGCTGTCTTCAAATGTTCGATGACTTCCCGGACAAGCCTCTGATTGGCAGCGGCCAGTTCCACGGAACGATCGACCACATTTTTCTCCAGATTTTCATTCAAATCCAGAAGTC
>CAZIVV010000112.1:0-17179 GCA_964542775.1 uncultured Desulfomonile sp. | reverse complement strand
CAATTACCATGTAGTAATATTTTTGTATTAACATACGTTATTTCAAGTTTTTGCTTGACACACTAAAACCGCCATGTTAAAGCCACAACTCAATCAAGCCCCACAATGGGCTGAATTCAGATACCTTCAACTTTCCAGAGTTACTTAAACTAATATATGAAGGATCTGACAAAAGGAGGATGAGGTATGGCGTTAAAGTTTGTTGCTGTTCTTTCCGTTTGTTCATTATTAGTAATCACATGTCATCCATCGGTGGGAATAGCTGGCGGTCCTCCTATAGTAGCTCCGCCGGTATGCGCTCCACCAACCTG
The DNA here is from genome assembly GCA_964542775.1 of uncultured Desulfomonile sp. Classification (GTDB taxonomy): domain Bacteria; phylum Desulfobacterota; class Desulfomonilia; order Desulfomonilales; family Desulfomonilaceae; genus CAITZA01. The sequence continues at coordinate 16,868 of CAZIVV010000112.1, read as the reverse complement.
CCCCCCACCTAGCTGCGCGCCCCCGACATGCGGTCCTGGCGGTGGTCCCTTTGCATTGCTCGGTGGTTTACTCGGAGCCTGCACCAATGTGTGTGGCGCAGTTATTGGCATTCCATCGGCGATCATGGGCGGTTTACTAGCGCCCGCTCCCAAAAGAATGGCGCCTAAACCCCTTTGCGGTCCTCCGGTATGCGCTGCGCCGGTCTGTGGTCCCCCTGTTTGCGGACCGCCAGTATGCATGCCTTCTCCTTGCGCTCCGCCGATGTGCGCTCCCGCGAGAATAACCAAATGCAAGCCGTATGCGTCAGAAAACAGAAACCAGGCCCCGATTGTTCGCTATCAGGCCGAGCCTTATTTCGCTCCAGCATCGTGGGCTCCTGTTTCCCAGCCATATCCGGCTTACCCGGTGTCGATGCAAATGTCTGAGACTCCTTCCGTGGTTCCCTATATCCTCGATATGCCGTTCAAACTGGTTTCGGGAACTCTCCATGGTTCGGGTCTTTACAACATGTCTTTCGCCGCGTTTCCCAGCAATAATTCCAAGGCTCTCGACAACCTGTGGTAGACGCGTAGTATCTGATACAGAGCCCAACACTATTTCCTTAACAGGCAATCAGATTAACGTGTAAAGGCCAACACGCTAACTGAATATAAATCCGCTGAAAGCGGCTAGAGAGACGTAACCGTGGTATCGCCTCTCCTGTAAAAACGAAAACCACAATTCCTCCTTATCCATAGGGGACGTTCATCGTCCCCATTTTTTTTGCCATCAGTCCAAGCCAGTAAACATTTGCTCGAAATCAATCACGCCTTGGATTCAGACTTTCCGCCACACAAATCGTTATATCTCCAACAATATGGATTTTTATGTACTCACTAGTAAGGTCTCTATAAGCCTGTCGAAACAAATGGGGCCAAGTGTTGTCTAAACAAATATCAATTTGTAATCTGGAACTGTCCATATTATTGCGTTGAATTCGCCAGAAAGACCAGGGTTCAGTTTTATTTCTACTACGACCAAAAAAACTCATTGAAAGGAGGGCTCAACATGTCAAGCTTGATACCGTGGTTTAACAAGCAGGCTAGTCTGGTTCCGGAGAGTTCTGTAAGTGAGTTCAAAAAGGAAATTGACAACCTTTTCGAAAATTTTTTTGGGTCACGCTGGCCTTCTTCTTTTTTTGCAGAAACTGGCAAGTTCATTCCGGCTTTTGACATCAAGGAAACCGAAAACGATTTGGTGTTGACAGCCGAATTGCCCGGCGTTGATCCATCCGAAGTGGAAGTCAAACTTTGCGGGAATCTTCTGGAAATCAAGGGCGAGAAAAAAGAGGAAAAAGAGGAGAAAGGAGAGAGCAGACATACTATTGAAAGAAGTTACGGTAGTTTTACCAGGTCCTTCCGGCTACCTTGCGATGTAGAAGAAGATAAGGTGGAGGCTAATTTCAAAAACGGCGTGCTGGAATTAAAACTGCCCAAAGCTCAGCATGAAAAGAAGGCAGTTCGCAAGATTGAGGTCAAACAGGCCTAAAAAAAATTAACTAAATCGTGATGTTTTCAGATTCGGCCAGAACCGTGGGGAAACATCCTAAAAACTCCCCACGGTCGTATTCATTTAATCATTTCCTGAATAACTTTTCTTTCAGAATGTCTCCCAGAGTTCCAAACGAACGAAGCTCATCACTTTTTGTCCTGTATTCTTCGATCTGCCGCTCCTCCGCCTGCAGGCTCAAAGCTTTTACACTCAGAGATATTCTGTCGGCGTTGTTGTCGACTGATAGCACCTTGACTTCTACAAAGCCCCCAACTGGAAATCTTCTTTTTAACTCCATTGATTTCGGGTTTTCTATTTCGGACAAGTGCAGAAGACCAGTTTTGTCTCCAGGTAGTTTCACAAAAACACCGTAATCCTGAACCGAGTCAATAACCCCTGTGACAGTCTCACCGGCCTTGATCTCTCTAGCTTCCTGAGTCGCATCATCGGCTGTCTGCTTTTCCAGCTCCAAGCCTATTCGTTTAGCGACAGCATCGACTGAAATAATTTTTGCGTTGAGGTTCATGCCCTGCGAGACAATTTCCCGAGGATGGTTGATTCTCTTACCCTGGCCCAGATTGGATATATGAATCAGGCCCTCGACCCCAGGTTCAAGTTCCATGAACGCGCCAAAATTTGTCAGGCGAGTGACACGCCCATCCACTTGAGAACCCGCCAGATATTTTGACTCCACATTAGACCATGGATCATCTGTGGCCTGCTTTACGCTCAGAGATATCCTGTTTCTTGCCCAATCCAGATTGATTATCTTGACTGAAATTTTCTGGTCGATCGAGAGTACAGATGTTATGTCCTCGACTCGCCCCCAGGAAACTTCCGATATCGGCACAAGCCCCTCAATCCCTCCAATATCCAGGAATGCTCCGAACGGTTCAATCCTCTTTACTGTCCCGACAATGACATCTTCCACCTTTAGGACATTCTTTAATTCCTCAATTTTCTCCATTCTCTCTTCTTCAAGAACTCGCCTGCGGGACAAAACTATATTTCTGCCCCTTTCTGAGTACTCGGTAATCTTGAATGAAAACTTTTTCCCGACATACTCGGAGGCTGGCTGGCTTGAAGCTAAATCTATCTGGGAATAAGGACAAAAGGCCATTTTGCCGAAAACCTTGACAGAAAAACCGCCCTTGCGTTCCTCGGTCACTAGCCCTTCCACAGGTATTTTTCTCTGAAAAGCTTCCCGAGCAGCCTCAGAGGAGGCAGCCATTGTCATCTTTCGACTGAGAAGCACCTCTCCATCCGTTTTTCTGATGATGTAAGCGGTAAGAGGGTCGCCTTTCCTGACTGTCAGTTTGCCGTCCTCATCGAGAAATTCTTCCTTGGAGATTATGCCTTCTGTTTTTCCACCTATGTCAACAAAAATCCAGTCGTCCCCAATGGAAACGACATCCGCCACCACCTTGTTGTCATTAGACGAAGAGTTCCTGTCCCGTTCTTGAGTGGCTTCAAAAAGACTTGCAAAATCCTCTGATTCGTCGTTCTCGTTGAAACTCGCTGAATGTTTGTCATTGTCTGTAACGTTCATGATAAAGCCTTCCGATTTGGGTTCAAAACCATAAAATCTACTTATATTTTTTTTGTGTCCGTTGCAAGTGCTGCAATGCTTTGTTATGCTGGAAATCTGAGTCACATCGTTCTATCAGACTCCTGAAACCTGTTTCACTCTAACTATAAAAGGATTTTCGGAATTCACATGTTGGTGCGACTTGACTCCAGGACTGACACCGGCCAGAAGTCCGGTTGATTTGAAGATTTTGCCAGAGGTGCTTTTCCCATGCCGTTCGTCAGACGAAACGAGATCAGTTGGAATGAGCGTTACCGGCGATGTCTGTACTTTTTTCTTCGGGATGAACTGGATCGACTGTTCATTTCCGAAGGATTGATTGAATCATACAGGACATTCAAGGAGAATAAGGAAGAGTACCCTTTTGTCGAAATGAGAGAGCTCAAGCCCAGGTCCCGTAATGTTGGGCAGGAATTTGTCAACCACAAGCATTTTATCGTAATTTTTTCAGAGGGAAGCATCCCGACAGACTCCAAGATCCACATAAGATTTTTTGATTCCAACAAAGTCACCAAGGAAAACCTTCACCATCTCGGAGTGTTGGACCTTAAGGATGTATTTCATCACAGGATGAGATTCTTTGATGACGCTCAGTTTCCTGACCTCCTCAGGTCTTTGTTAAAATCCGACTTTTCTGTTTTGTTGCAGCTGGACCCCTCGATAAAGAGCAGGTACAGATACGGCATCTCTCATTTTCACGTCCGAATTGACTGGCCAGTTGCTTACGCAGCGGAGGATCTGGGCAAATACCTTCGCTACATTTCCCGCGAACTTTATGAGAAGGGAGAAAAGGTAGGCGAAAATCTTCAACAGAAGCTCTACGAGTATTATGGTTTTCATCACTCCGTCGGTGGACGACGAACGGCCGCGCTCGTGGCGGCCCGGTTCATGTCGAGATTCGACTTCATCTCAACCGTATATATTTGTTCGTCAGAAGCCAGGTCACTGATAAGGCTCTCTGAACAGGGTATATCGAAATACGCGTTGATAAAAATTTCTAATGAAGAAATTGCCGAACTGGCGCAAAATGTTAAAATGTCGGAGGATGATTTTGTAGCGGCCTACCTGATAGACAGGACTGAGGACTACGGGGTGGGAATTTTTCTCGTCTCCTATGAACACAACGAACAGTCTACAGCTCCCGTGGACGGCAAATTGCGCGACCTTAACCCTGATTACCAATGGCTCAACGTGGATTTACAGTTGCTGGCTCCGCCTCCATGCAGGGGGGATGTCAGACCGATCGCTTGGAGAAAAGTTTACGCTTGATTAGCCTATGAGGCGCTAAAAAACTTTTCAGTCTATTTCGCTACCGGTAGTAGTCATTGTGATCTTGCCGTGCTTCACCCCTCTGGTTGAAATGAGTAACTCACCGATTTTCTTGACCTGATCTGCCTCTCCCCTAACGATCAGCACTTCGAGACAGTTGTGGTGGTCCAGATGAACATGAATAGACGAGACTATCAGATCATGAGTCCGGTGCTGAATCTCCGTCAGCTTCTGGGCCAGGTCGCTCTGCTCATGGTTATAAACTACCGTTACGGTACCCACCACTTCATGCCCGCTTCCACTCCATTGATCTTCAACCAATCGGTCTCTGATCAGATCTCTTATTGCCTCAGACCGGTTTGTGTAACCCTTTACCGAAATAAGAGCGTCAAATTTTTCAAGAAGGTCCTCAGGAATTGAGACACCGAATCGTACAAGCTCAGCCATCAGCGTTTTCCTCACATCTGGAGACTTCCGCGTCTGCAAACATCAGTGAAACTGTTATGCGTAAACGCGCCACTTCCTTCAAGAGATTGAATTAAACTGTAAGGCAATTCACGTTCGATTTAGCCTTGAAAGTCTGGATCCTTCTGATTCTTTTCAATGTTGTCGATAACGCACTTCGCCCAGTTATTGTTGACTGTATACACCATTTCCAGACCCTGGCGTTCAGAAGTAATAATCCCCCTACTCTTGAGGTGGATCAGGTGTTGAGATACCGTAGCCTGATGAAGACCGAGACACTCCTGCATGTTCTTGACATTGCATCCGCCTACCTTGAGAAGACCATAAACAATCTTGAGTCGGATCGGATGGCCAAGCGCCTTGAAAATCTCAGCTTCCCTGGTGAATTCTTTTTTCTTGATATCCATAAAGAGCTGATCACGGTCGTGATCGTCAGGAAGTTCAGTGAGTTGCTCTGCCGCTCCTGACTCGGCAGGCAGATCCTCATAGTTGGAGTTGTCAGTTAATTTTGAAAAAGTCGAATCAGATTGATTTGCTCGCTCTTCAGATGACTTTCTTGAGAAAAGCTTCATCTCTAACATCCTCGGGACTAAGCCTTTTAAGGATTATTCCTTTTACTTTCTTTTTCTTTTCCCCTGTTCACGGGGGAACAGCTGGGCGACATTCAGGTAGCCACACCCATTTTAGGAAGCACCCATTTGTTCAGAGCAATCCAACCTGCCACTATGGCTAACAATAAAAATGTTTCTAACAATTCAAGCTCCTTTCCTGTTCACAACATAATTCTCAATGAGCAGCATACTTTAGGCGCATCTACTTCAGAAGGCTGACCTGAACATCTCTGGGCGGAGACATAAGCTCATTGAGCCATTTAACGCCAGATTCTACTGTCGCCGCTTTGCGCTCGTCAGAGACTTTCACTTTTAGAAATGAGCGCACTGTGTCATCTACTGCTGGAGAAAGCCAGTTGACCAATCCGGTGTGACCAGCCACTACCTTCCCGCTCTTGTCCACAACATAAGTAGAGGGAAAACCTTTAATTTCAAAAATAGCCTCGTTGGCTTCGTTTATAACATAATACCCCATCAGACGCCCTCTAACGACATTTTCCACAAAACCTTTATTTCCGGGTATCCTGGTCGCCACACTGATGTGGTTGCCCAAATTTGATGCGTTTTTTAGGACCCATTTGGGATCATCCCATAAATTGACGCTCAAAATAACGAGATCAGCTGGATCGAATCTCTCTACAAACTTTTTTAGATAATCCTTTTCTACCACACAATAAGGACAATCCTTACGCCAAAAATTAAGAATAACAACTTTTCCAAGATAATCGGTCAGACTCAGAGACTTTCCGTCGCCTACGCCAAGTTTGATTTCTCCTGGCGATGTAGGCGCCTTGTACAAATCGAAACTATCGCCTCCAATTGCAGACGCCAAGGCCTTGGAGCCCATTAATACACCTACGAGAACTGAAAGGAGAACCACACAGGTTCTCACACTCCTGTTTGACAGCAACCATCTGCTCACATTGAACTCCTGAAAAAGCTTTTCTTATATGTGGATATCTGAATATAACAGTTTTGTCAAGGTTGTCCATAAGGTCATCACTCTTTCAAAGGACAGAACCTTTGAACTAAAAAAACTTTTCGTGAACAAACTAAGGCGGTCGAAAAAAAATCGAATTCCTTCACTCGAAGATCTAATCGTCCTTAAGAAGTTTGAGATTTCCATATTCACCGTCGAACCCCGGTTCAAGAATTACCTCATGAGCCCTGACTTTTTTAAGAGCCTGGATAACGATTGGCGGAACACTTTTCTCCAAGTCAGCCAGATCATAACACCACAGTACCGTGATTTCTGGCCCGACCCGGGACACTATATCCATGTAAACCTGGTTTACTCTTTTGGTGTTTGGACCGACTTTGAGCGCTAGCCCAATCAAATCTGCCAGTGGGAGAATCTTCCAGAAACATCCTGATTTCTCTACTGCGCGTGGCGCTTTTCTGTCAGCAAGTTCCCGAACCCTGTTCATTACTCCAACGGTAGGGAGTTTACCGCATACCGGACAGGGATATTTCCGGGAATCTGAACAAGAAGGGTCCAGCCGCGCATGGCATTTTCTATGTCCGTCCCAGTGGTATTTTCCCAGTTCTGGAAAGAATTCTATTGTCCCGAGAAAGCTATCAGTTCTGTCATCGAACCCGGGCCTGGAAATGACAGAACTGAGCGGAGAATCCAAGCTGGGAGCTATGTTGTAACCTGGACCACCTTTTTTTAGCGAATCGCGAATTGTGAAGTATCCTGGCACTCCTGTCAGCACGTTCACCTCCCGACCTATCCTGGATGGCGAATGGGTATCCGAGTTTGATATCAAGGTATAAGAATCCAGACTAGACAGGAGACGATTCATGTCGGGATCCGACGATAATCCCGTTTCCAGGGCAAAGATATTGTCCGATAAATCCCCAAAACATTCTTCGACTGAATTGAAACCTGATTTGGAGCCAAGCATTGAAAACCATGGGGTCCAGATATGCGCAGGGACCAGAAAAGAATCAGTGGAAGCTTCCAGAGCCAGTTCCAGGAGATTCCTGCAGTCCAGACCCATGATAGGACGACCGTCAGATTCAAGATTTCCAAGCCTTTCCAGCTTCCGGCAAAACTTGTTCATGGACTCGATGTCCGGCATGAAAATCAGGTTGTGGATTTTTCGGACTACGCCGTCTTTCTTGTAGATTGAGCTAATTTCCACATTCAGCATGAAACGGACATCTTCGATGCGTGAATCTTTAACCGCTGGACATTCGAACCATTTGATCTCTTTTCGAACCCTTAACAAACCTGTTCCGTCTTCTTCGAGGTTTTCCGTAATTTCTTTTCGCCACGCAGGATGGGTGAAATCCCCCGTAGCCAGCACACTGACGCCTTTCAAAGCTCCCCATAACGCCAGGTTCCTTATATCGGACTGTCGGGACGTAGCACGAGAATATTTAGAGTGAACATGTAAGTCAGCGAAATATATCATATCGGTTCTTTCGTGGCAGCTCTGTTCCCTTGATTCTGAGTGGCGCCGACAATGCTCACAGAGCATACTGAAACGGTGATTAGGTCAATTTCTCTTGACATTTTAGGCCTTAGACCATAACAATGTTTGATGCCATGTCTTTTCTAAGGTTACAAGTTTGTGCGAAAGTGTGTGGGGAGTTCAGATCTTTTCCATCCTCGAGGACAATCATTAACACCGGGGTAAGACCCGATGCTGAGAGAACGTTGGTCGTCTCGTGAGGCATCATGCAGATGGCGCGTTAACATTTTTATCTGATTTTGAAAACGATAATCGAGAGCAATCCCGAAAAAAATAGAAACAGTTTATGGAGTTTATTATGAACAAATCTGATCTGGTTAAGCAATTGTCTAAAGAAACCGAGCTTCCGATGCGCAAATCAGAGGAAATAGTAGACATGGTGTTTAATACCATGTCCGAGGCGTTAGAGAGAAGCGACAGGATTGAAATCAGGGGATTTGGGTCTTTCGTTGTCAAGGAATACAAGGGTTACACTGGCAGAAACCCAAAAACTGGTGAACAGATTACTGTTCAATCCAAAAGACTTCCATTTTTCAAAGCCGGCAAGGAATTGAAAGAGAACATAAACAAACAGGATTAATCCATGGGCCATGCTCATTGGGAGTTAGCTGTTGTGACGTATGGAAGTCGGTTTCCATCCGCTGATTGAAAGATTACGCAAAATCCGTTATTGAGTGGCTTCATGAACATTTGGACATCATGGAATGAACATAGTGGAGCTACGGAACTACTGACCAGCACGATATTTCTCCTGATCGCAGCTGCGTTTTTGTTAATCGGGCCTGGGACTTCATTGGCAAAATCTCCCTCAGTTACCAGGCCTTACTACCACATTCCTCCGAACGTCAAGAAAACCGATCTTTCTTTTGCAGGTTCCAGAATACCAATTGAGAGGCATGACGTGGCTGTCAGGATAGAGGACCAGATCAATTATCTGCTCATGGACAGGCGCGCTTCTCTAATGGAAATTCTGGAGCGATTGTCGATTTATGGTCCGTTGATCAGCGCTTCGTTGGCTGAAGAAAAATTACCTAAGGATCTGCTTTATCTATCGGCGACTCTGAGTGAACTCAATGCGACGTCGAGGACAAAGTCGGGTGGATTAGGTTGGTGGAGTCTGGGGTCAACGAAAATCGGAAATCAGTCTTGGGCATCATCGAATGAGTGGGATGACCGCCGAGATCCTTTGATTTCCACGAAATTGGCCGCTGGAATTTTCAATCAAATTCGGACCAGGAACCCAAAGCTTGACTACCTTCTCTTGATAGCCGCCTTCGTCGATGGCTCTGAAAAAATAGAGGCACTAGCCAAAAAAAACCCGGGGTTCAGTTACTGGGAAGTCCTGGCTCCGCATTTCTCGGAGACGATCATACCACGGGCCGTTGCCTTGAAGATCATAAATGAAAACCGGAAATACTATGACATCGATGTTCCTTCCCCTCCTGCTCTGGCATTCGACCTGGTTGACAAACAAAAACTTGTCAAAGATTTGCCGTTGAGAGTTGTATCTGAATGGACCGGAGCGACGCCGAGGGCAATATGGGAACTCAACCCGGGGGTGGATTCGGGTTTTGGAGCCATTGTCAAATCCGACAAACGTTATCCTTACTCAACTTTCATACGCGCCCCGAAAGGCTACGGAAATAAAGTCAGGTCTCTGATGGATTCAGGGGGATTCAGCGGGAACTGATGGACTCCTTGCCCCTGATTCTGATAAATGAAAAGCTTGACGTTGGAAAAATCCTCTGAATAGCTTTTTCGATGATCCTTAGGCTCATAATCAAAAGTTAAGTAGTTAAAGATAGACTCATGAAAAGTTTCATAGAAAAACATTTCAAGGTTTACCCGCATGAATTTTACAAATTCGTGTGGATATCTGGCATCTTTTTTGTTTCCGCTCTCGGTCTGGCTTTTTTCAGAAACTATGTGGACGCGGCTTTTCTAAAGAGATATGGTCCTGAATTCATTCCCTACATGTTGGTAATAAATGCCCTTTTGACTTTTGCCGTTTTCGGTGTGGCAAACAGGTTGGGACGAAGATTTCTGGATTATTCGATACTGTCATGGTTCATGCTGTTTTATGGCGTTTCCAGCATAGTTCTTTTCTTAATGGTCAAAGAAAACTTCTCCATCGCTTACCCAATTCTATATCAGTTGCTATACCTTCTTGACTCGATAATGCTCGTCTATCTCTGGAATGTGGCAGGTGATCTTTTCGATGCCCGTCAGGGAAAACGAATCTTTCCGTTCATTACTGCATTCCAGGTTCTTGCCACCACTATAGGGAGTTTTGGCACCAAACCGTTTACTTTAATTTTTGGTGAGGACCAGACATTAATTCTGTTCGCGGTAACCTCACTCGGAGTGGGTCTTTATACCCTGTCATCCGGTTCAGGGTTCTTTGCGCCCAAAAAAGAATCAAAAACGGTCAGCAAGACTAACACAATAGGAATCACAGAGGTTCCAGGATTGATGGCAAAGTATCCCATCATCAGATACCTGGTGATAATAGGGCTGACTCCTAACATACTTTTGCCAATATTCTTCTATCAGTTCAGCGAGATAGCCAACGCTACATTTCATTCGGAACAAGCGCTCATATCTTTTTTGAGCATTTTTAGAGGATGCACCACACTAGTTTCATTTTTTCTGCTGTTTTTCATGGGAAGGATTTATCAGACAGTAGGTCTGACTAATTCGGCATTGATACAACCACTGAATTTCACTTTCCTGTTCGCAGGTCTCCTCGGGTTCTTCAACATATTTGTAGCTGCTTATGGTCAGTTTTCCACCATTTTGATCCAACGTGCCGTAGCCGGACCGGTAAACAAGATTTTTTTCAATATCATACCATCTGAGCTTCAAACGTGGAGCCGGACTTTTCTCAGGGGTACGGTCCTCAAAATAGGAATGCTCTCTGGATCGCTATTGATGATTTTTTTGAAACCTGTATTGAGCGCCAGGTATTTTTCGGCAGTAGCTCTGGCACTGGCGGCTCATTGGCTCTACGAGACCTTGGTTTTCAGGAAACATTACAAGAAGACGCTGAAGCAGGTAATCGTAGAGAGGGAGATAGATTTCGACCAGATAGAATCGGTGAGGGCCTTTGATAGTGGATCTGGCGCAGTCCAGTACGGCCCTGTTTCAGTGGAAGAACGATTAGACGTCCCTGTCGACGCTGTATCTGTTGTCGCGCCCAAAATGGACCCTGATGTCGCTTTGGCGCTCTTGGATGACAAGAATCATCTGACTAGGGCAGAGGCGGCAGCATCATTCACCGAGAGCAGGGACATGAGGGCTGTAAACAAGCTAATCAGTCTTCTGGGCGATGAAAGTGATGAAGTCAGAAAATCGGCGATGGAAGCCCTAATGGGCTATGGAGAGCAGATATTACCTTACCTTGAAGTGTCTCTGCTGGAGGGTAAGACTCGGTCAAAACATGCAATTCTGGAAGTAATCAGGCTGTCCGGACTCAAGAATTTTGAATTAATTCCTTTTCTGGGCAAAGAACTCGCCAGGGCTTATTCAAACCTGGTTGCCATAAGCGCATTGAACGCCATGCCCGAATCGGTTCAAATAACTACGTTAGTGAAGTATCTTGAGGAAGATAACGAGGAAACCCTGAGTCTTATTTTTTACGCCTTGTGGATATCCCATGCCGACATGAGGCTGATGTATCAGGCGCTCCAGTCAGAAACAGCGTCATTAGCCGTTGAACTGGTTGAGAATTCTGTTCAGCGTGAAATAGTTCCGTTCCTGATACCTCTGATAGAAGAACTCCCGTTGTCCGAAAAGATAGAAAAGGGCAGAAGACTTTTTCCTCTGATCCGTCAGGAAACCCGTCAGCGGGTCTTGACATTTCTTGCAAGCTCTGACGATCCAATTAAAAGATTTCTGGCTATTCTTGTAATAGCCGAAACATTTCCAGAAAAATCCTTTATACCTGTTCTTGAAGCCGAATCCAATGACAGCCTGCGGGAAGTTCGAGAAGCGGCGGTGTATGCGTTAAAACGCGTGAACAACGAGGTAGGTGTTATGCCAGAGATAGTCGACAGGATTAACAATCTAAAAATGTTCAGTATATTTGAAGGAATGGGTGTAAGAGAACTTCACGCCATCGCTTCCATAGTGAGTATGGAGACTTATTCCCCCGGGGATGTTCTGATCAGGGAACAGGAAGAAAATTCGTCTATTTACCTCATAGTGAGCGGAGAAATAACGATCTACAAGAATTATGGAACATCGGAGCAAGTTGAGAAAGTAACAATTGGAGCCGGCTCATTCATGGGAGAGTTGAGTCTTTTCACACGAATGGCTCCTAACGCCACATGCGTGGCAGCCACCCAGACGCAGGCATATGTTCTCAGACATCAGCAGTTCCAGGGCATTATGCGAATCTATCCGCAAATAGGCATAAATCTCTGTAAATTCTTTACCCTGAAACTCAGGCAGACCAATTATTAGAAGTTGATTTTTTTCAAATTTCAGATTTCGAGTTTGCAGTCGGAAAGTCTGGTGTAGTCGCCGCTTGGCAGTCCCAGGTCCCGCGCTGTTAGAACTCTCCGCAAAACATTTCCCGTGGACGATTTTGGCAGCCCTTCCACGAATTCTATCTCACCCAGAGGAATGTCATCGCTAGTTGATTCTTTCACAAAACTAATTAACAATTCTGACAAATCTCCAGTATTCTCTTCAGAATCCTTAACTTTTACGTACGCCTTGAACATGGCGTCGTGATTTCTGTTTTTTTTGAGGATTACGGCCACTTCATCAACAGCAGGATGCTTCAGAATGACATTTTCTATCAAATATGGTCCCACGAACCTGCAACCTATGCGCAGCAAGTCATCCAGACGACCATGATGATAGTAATACCCATCTTCGTCTTTTAATGCCAGATCCCCGGTCAAAAACCACCCTTCGCGGTAGTATGAGTCAGTTCTGGCCTCATTTGACCATATTCCAGACATCATGGAGGGCCATCCAGCTTTAAAGGCCAGTTCCCCAAGTGTCAGTAGCGGTAGCTCTTCTCCGTATTCATCAATAATCGCTGCATGAAGTCCGGGAAATGGCTTGCCCATCGCCCCGAGTTTTATCTGTTCTGATGGATAGTTGGCTATACAGATCATGCCGGCCTCTGTCATCACCCATGAGTCATGAGGTCCAATTCTGAATTTGTCCCGAACCCAGTAGAACAGCTCAGCGGTGAGATTCTTACCCGCTGACACTATGTTGGACAATTTGGAGAAGTCGTATCCCTTGAGAGAGTCATCACCTTCCTGTTTGAGCAGTTCGAGTCGCCTCGGGTTGGTTAACCATGCCGTCACCCCCCGACGCTCAAGTGTCAGGTAGCATGCGGGAGCCGAGAAAGGGATACCGAGATTTACTGCAGTGGCCCCACACAGCAGCGGGGCAAAACAGCCGTAAACGACACCTACCAGACTGGACGGATCCGCATCAGACCAGGATATCGAATCATTCTTGAGATCAAGGACATATTTCGCAGTGGCATAGGCCCCCATCATCATTTTGTGGGAGTGAACTATCCCCTTTGGGCCGGTGGTCGATCCAGAAACATAGACGATAAATAACGGAGTTTCGGGAGGAAAAAAGGCAGTTTCAAGATTGGTGTCATGATTGTCCAATTCGGCGGCAAGCATGATCTCTTCCCTGAAGACACCGGGGGCCACAGATCCGACTATGAATCCCGACTCTACGCTATCGCAGGAAATTTGGCTTAAAAGCGATGCGGTGTCATAGTCTGCAAGAACTGCCTTGGGCCGCGCGTCCTTAAATATGTAATCCAGGGCATCAAAGCCCATTTTTCTGTCAATGACCGAGAATATTATTCCTACCCTGGCGCACGCCAGCATCATCAGATACAACTCGAGGCATGGGTCCAGCAGAATAAAAAGCCTGTCCCCCTTTTTTAATCCTCCTGAAATAAGCATGTTGGCCATCTGACATGAATATTCCCTGAGTTGCGAATAAGAGACACAATCCTTTTCGCATCCCCCAGCGAACTCCAGAGCTGATTTGCTGGCCATACGTTCATCAGATGTCCATCTATCGACACTTTCAAAAACTATGTTCGTACTGCCTGATTTTACTGATTCGAAATGATCCTCAAGTTTCTGCCAGGAAAAATTTCGACAGGTGTCATAGTATGAACCGAGATTTGCTGATGGATTTTGAGCTTTAATTCTTGCGCGTATCATTTCGGGATTGTCTATCTTGTTATCCAGATCATAGAAGTCATCAAGTTTGTTCAGGTTTGAGGACAAGGTTTAGAATTCTTCGGCCTTCAGAATTTTATGGCAAACAGTTTTCCGTTTGCTTCAATTAGTAAGAGTAGATTGATTTCATCCCAATGGCAATTAAAGTTTTTGACTCCGTAATGATTAGCTGGAAAAACCTGCAGTAAAATGTCACTTTACCCAGATTCCATATTTGCTGTGAACACTCTTGAGTTTATCTATGACCTCCAGGGCCTTCTCGGATGTGGCTGAAGGAATCCTCTCTCTTCTGCCCTCGTAAGCCAGATTGGAAAATACCTCTTTGACTGAAACAGCCAGAGCATAATTGTCGTAGCCGCCTTCCAGCGAGAACAGAATCGGAGCTCCTTTTACCGAATCGCTCAGCTGGAGAATCAGCTGAGTCAACCAGTAATAGGCCTTTTCCGTGAGTCGAGTCCGACCCAATGGGTCATTCTGGTGTGCGTCAAAACCGGCAGCTACAAGTATTAACTGAGGTTTGTACTTCTTGACAATCTGGGTAAGTGATTCCCTGTAGATGTGAATGATATCTTTGTCATCCATGTCCTTGGGAACCGGGATGTTCACATTATAACCCCTACCCTCCAGGGAGCCGTTCTCTTCCCAGTCGCCTGTGTTGGGATACCACCCCATGTAGTGAGATGAAAAATAGAAGACCCTTTTGTCGGCATAGAAGAGATCCTGTATAGCATTGCCGTGATGGATATCCCAATCTATTACCAGAATCCTATCCAGACCGTATTTCTCAATCGCGTACTTCGCAGCCACACCTATGTTGTTGAAAATACAAAAGCCTCCGGCTCGATGCGTCAGAGCGTGATGCCCTGGTGGCCTTCCCAAACAGAAACAAGCCCTAACCTGGTCCGACATCAGGGCGTCTATACCTTTTATGCATCCTCCAACAGCCAGCCACGCAGCTAGATACGATTTCGAACTAACAAAGGTGTCGGAGGCTAAGGTCGTGAATTCGTTCTCCGCTGTTGACAGTATCAGCTTCACGTAGCCTGGCGTATGAACTAGCTCAAGCTGCTCCAGTGTCGCGGGTTCCGGCTCCATGCATAAGAGCTTGTCTGAAAACTCCCTGTCGAGCATACGGTAAACACTGCGCAAACGACTTGGACTCTCTGGATGTATCAAGCCGGGCTTGTGTTCAAGATACCTGGTGTCTCGAACTACCCCTACCTTGAAAGCCAACATTCACCTCAATTTCTTTCAGGATTCTGCCCAAAGGAATGAAGATAAGCTTCTACATACAAATGCACAACATCTGCAACCAGATCTATGAACTGGTAACCTGCCGTGAGAAACCCTGATCGCTCCACTATCGAACAAGTATTCGTTGTGTGTCTCTTTTGACAATATATCACCGGTGACAAAATAAAAGGTGCTGATTCTGGTCATGGCCAAAGAATTTTTTGATGAGGCCCCTGATGGAGAAATTTCCAACTATTCAGGAACCTCACCTGACTCAAGCCCTAAGACAGGATATCCTACAGTTTGATCCTGTCCTGTACCAGATTGTCCATAACAGTTGGATCCGCGAGTGTTGAAACGTCGCCGAGTTCTTCCACACTGCCAGCGGCGATCTTCTTGAGCAATCGTCTCATGATTTTTCCGCTTCTTGTTTTCGGCAGAGCGTCAGCCCACTGAATGGCGTCGGGTGTTGCAATTGGTCCTATCTGTGTGCGCACCAACTTCACTAGTTCCTTCTTGAGTTCATCCGTCTTTTCCACGCCTGTGTTCAGAGTGACGAAAGCGTAGATTCCCTGTCCCTTTATGTCATGTGGGAAGCCTACTACCGCAGCTTCTGCTACCATTGGGTGGAGAACCAGCGCAGACTCTACCTCTGCGGTCCCAAGCCTGTGACCGGAAACGTTGAGAACATCGTCGATTCGTCCAATAATCCAGTAGAAGCCATCTTCGTCCTTTTTAGCTCCGTCCCCGGTGAAATAAAGACCGGGTAATCTGCTGAAGTAGGTCTCAATAAACCGATCATGGTCCCCGTAAACAGTTCTAGCCATTCCGGGCCATGGACGTTTGATGAAAAGAGCGCCCTCCTGATTCGGTATTTTTACTTCCTCGCCTGTGTCAGGATCAAGGATTACCGGTTCTACTCCAAAGAACGGGAATGAACATGAGCCGGGTTTGATAGGGCCAACTCCAGGCAGAGGCGTCATCATGTGTCCACCTGTTTCCGTCTGCCACCAGGTGTCCACTATCGGAGCCCAATCGCGTCCGACGTAATGGTAATACCAACGCCACGCCTCAGGATTTATGGGTTCTCCAACCGTTCCCAGAAGTTTGAGGCATGAAACGTCGTGTTTTTCAACGTACTCTCCACCTTCCTTGGCAAGTGATCTGATGACAGTAGGAGCCGTATAGAACTTGTCAACCTTTCGTTTTGCAACAATCTCCCAGTATCTGTCAAAACTCGGATAAGTGGGTATACCTTCAAACAACACGCTTGTAAACCCGTTGATCAGAGGTCCGTAAACACTATAGGTGTGGCCCGTTATCCAGCCAATGTCAGCAGTACACCAGAAAGTCTCCTCGGGTTTCAAGTCAAATGTTATCTTGCATGTTAAGGCCGCATAAAGAAGGTATCCAGCCTGCGTATGCACAACACCCTTCGGTTTGCCTGTGCTTCCA
>CAZIVV010000111.1:0-2648 GCA_964542775.1 uncultured Desulfomonile sp. | reverse complement strand
ATTCCAAAGCACACTGCCGTTCCGACCGCTTGTCTGCTCGCAGCGCCAGCTCCTGTGGCCACAACAAGGGGAAACACACCGACTATAAACGCCAACGAGGTCATCAGTATTGCGCGAAACCTTAATTTTGCTCCCATTACTGCCGCCTCGAGCAACGGTTTTCCCAGAGCCTGCTGTTCTCGGGCAAATTCAACCACAAGGATGGCGTTCTTTGATGACAGTCCCACCAGCAGAACCAGACCCACCTGAGTGTACAAATTATTGTCCATGCCCCGCAAGGTGAGGCCAACAACAGCCCCCAGAACAGCCAGAGGCACTACGGTCACCACGGCAATGGGGTCGGCCCAACTCTCATACTGTGCGGCCAGTATCAATACAACAATTAGAACGGCCAATCCAAAAACAATGAATATCTGTCCGCTAACCTTTCTCTCCTGGTAAGCCATCCCACTCCACTCATAACTCATTCCTTGGGGAAGGATTTGAGCCGCCAAATCCTCCATGGCCTTCAAGGCCTGACCTGAACTGACCCCTGGGGCGGAGTCGCCGAGAATCCTGACAGCCGGGAACATGTTATAACGGTCTATTCTTATCGGAGCGACAGTGTATTCCGCTTTTAACAGAGTCCCTAAAGGGACCATTTGTCCGGAAAGATTTCTCACCTGTAATCTCTGAATATCCTCCAGTTTGGACCTGAATCCTGCGTCCGCCTGAGCCATGACCTGCCATGTTCTGCCAAATTCGTTGAAGTCGTTGATATAGGTTGATCCGAGGAAAGATTGGAGAGTGTCGAATACGGATTGTACCGGAACTTTGAGGGACATAGCCTTCACACGGTCGATGTCGGCAAAAATTACAGGCGTCGCAACGCGAAAAGTCATGTTGACCTGTCTGATATTAGGGTCAGAGTTGGCCGCTAAAGCCAATTCCTGGGCTACTTGGGCCATTGCGGTAGTCCCCAGCCCTCCCCGGTCCTCCAGCCACAATTCGAATCCGCCACTGACGCCCAATCCTGAAATCGGAGGCCTCGAGAATGGAAAAACTATGGCCTCTGTAATCTGAGAGAATTTCCTTCCCAGTTCTGCCATGATCACATCTTTGGAGCGCCCTTCTTTCAAGCGCTCATCCCATGATGTCAAAGATGCGAAACCAAGGCCCAGGTTAGGTCCCATGCCATCGAGAATGGAGTTTCCCGGAGTGACTGAAAAATCCTTAATACCTTTCGTCTCTGCCAGAATTACCGATATTTTTCGGGCCACCTCGTCTGACCGTTGGAGAGAAGCGCCATCCGGTAGCTGGAAGTTTATCATTATCAAACCGTCATCCTCGGCAGGAAGAAAACCGGTAGGCACCTTGGTAAAAGCGAAATAAGTCAGTCCTATTGCGGTGAGCCAGATAATCAGCATCAAGGGAATTCTTCTGACCAGAATCTCAATGATCCTCGTATAAGCTGATGTCAATCTGTTGAATACAGAATCAAATCCCCTGAAAAAAGCATTTTTGTCTCCGTGCTGCGGTCTCAACCACAAAGAGCATTGCACGGGCTTCAAGGTCATGGCGTTAACGGCGCTCAATAGGGTGGTGAAAGCGATTGTCAGCGAAAATTGCCTGTAAAGCTGGCCTGAAATCCCGCCCATGAAAGACGCTGGAACAAAAACGGCCATGAGGACCAGGGTAATCCCTATAATGGCGCCCGTTATTTCGTCCATCGCCCTTATGGAGGCTTCCTTGGGGTTAAGGTTGTGTTCAACCATATTCCTGTCGACGTTCTCCACCACGACAATAGCGTCATCCACCACTATGCCTATGGCCAGTATCAGTCCGAACAGGGTGAGCATGTTGATTGAAAAACCCAGTAAGTATAGGATGGCAAAAGTTCCGATGATAGTTACCGGAATGGTAGTAGCCGGAACCAGGGTTGCGCGCCAATCCTGAAGAAATATGAAAACAACTATGAAAACCAGAATAAACGCTATGATCAATGTCATTATGACTTCATGGATTGATGCCCGAACAAACTCCGATGTGTCATAAACCACCTGGTAATCCATGTCTGTGGGAAATTCTTTCTTTAGACCAGACATCAGGCGGCGAACGGAATCAGCTACATCCAGCGCATTTGAACCGGGGGATTGATATACAATTATCGTGGCTGAGGGTAATCCCCTGAAATAGGACTTGGTGTCATAACTTTTAGCGCCTAATTCGACCCTGCCTACATCCTTGATGCGTAAAATGCTTCCGCCATTCCCTGTCTTGACGATAATATCCTCAAATTGCTGAGGATCCACCAGACGTCCCAGGGTGTTAACATTGAAATCAAAACTCTGCCCTATCGGAGCGGGTTCCTGCCCCAGGCGACCTGCGGCAACTTGTACGTTCTGGTTTTTTAAGGCCTCAACCACCTCGTTGGTGGTCAGGTTGTTATGTTGCATCTTGTTAGGGTCAAGCCAAATACGCATACCGTAATCTTTGGACGGAAAAACATTGACGTCTCCGACTCCGGATAAACGGCTGATCTGGTCCTTAATGACCGTTGTCACATAGTTCGTTAGCTCAAGATCTCCGTAAGTCCCTTTCGGAGAATAAAGAGAGAGCACTGTCACGAATGAGGTCGAGCTTTTCTTGGTGATTACGCCTTGCCTCTG
>CAZIVV010000110.1:0-8140 GCA_964542775.1 uncultured Desulfomonile sp. | reverse complement strand
GTATGAATTCTTGGGTTAGCCTCCGGAGACTGATCTATGGAATCGTTGCTTGACTGAACACTGGATTCGTACTCATGGATCTCTTCGAAAAGAACTATTACCAGTCCTTTCATCATGGAAGGCTCTTCGACGGGAATAACGACCAGATTTATAAGCTGTTCATCACCGTTTGTCTTGACAGCGATTCTCTCGCTGCGAACCTGACGCCTCTCGATTATGGATTTTCTCATGGCCGAAGCCAGTTCCAGCCGTAACCCCTGTCTTGCCATGGCCAGGACATTCCAGCTAGTCTCTCCCGTCGCAGGCTCAAGGAGTTTTCCGGTTCTTCCGTGGACGTAAACAACCTCACTCTTTTCGTTTACAACAACCGCCGATGGACTGTAGCGACTCATTATAAGGTTCTCGACAAGGTCCCTGTAACTAATCTTTTTCTGGAACTTGCCATTTTCCCTGTTCATGGTTTCCATCTTCCTGTCCGTCGGAGTGGGATAAACATGAACGCCGGCTAATGGAGAAAGGCCGAACTCAAGGGCCGTCCGCCTGTAAATCTTCCACTTTCTATCAACTGTGGAGAAAAAATTGTGAAACTCCCCTATTGTCTCAGACGTCCCCAGGAAAAGAAGGCCATCATGGTTCAGGGCATAGTGGAATAAAGGCAGAACCTTTTTCTGAAGCTCAGCGGTCAGATAGATAAGCAGGTTCCTGCAACTTACCAGATCTATTCGTGAAAAGGGTGGATCAGTGATCACGTTTTGCAGGGCGAACACAACTGAATCACGAATTTCCTTGTTGATCCGGAAGAATCCGTCTTCTTTCTTGAAATACATATCAAGATAATGTTGAGGAACATCGACGGCAATCGAGTTAGGATAAGTGCCCACCCGAGCAAATTCTATGGCGTTCCCGTCAATGTCCGTGGCGAATATCTGGACGGGGATGCTCTTCTTGGCCGTTTTCTGAGCTTCCTTGCACAAAATGGCGATTGAGTAGGCCTCCTCACCTGTGGAACATCCCGGCACCCATATTCTCAGCGTCCTGTCCCCGGATATGTTCTGGACCAGTCGTTCGATTCCCTTCTCGCGTAAGGCCGTAAAGGCATCCTTGTCACGGAAGAAACTCGTGACGCCTATCAGGAGTTCCTTGAATAATGTGTCGGCCTCTCGTGGGTTCTCCTGAATGAACTTTATGTAGTCCTGCAGTCTGGTGATCTGGTTTACGGCCATCCTTCTGTCTATGCGACGGAGTATGGTATTCTTTTTGTAAAATGAGAAATCGTGCCCTGTTTGAGCCCTGACGAGTATGAAAACCTTGTCGAGGAGGTCATTCTCTTTGATTGAGGGGGTCGTGCTCGGAGGAAGAACCCTGGCCCTTTTGACGAATGCTACCAATTCGCCCGGCAGTTTGTCCGCCGGCAGCACGTAGTCCGCCAGAGCGGTAGCCACGGCGTGTCTCGGCATTCCATCGTATTTTGCGCTGGTCGGCTCCTGAACCATGGCCATGCCACCTTCTCCCTTGATTGCCCTAAGTCCCAGCGCCCCCTCCGTGCCCGTTCCTGATAACACTATACATATCGCCTTGTCTTGCTGATCTTTAGCCAGGGATCGAAAGAAGAAATCTATCGGGACTCTTGGACCAGGCATTTCAGTGGGAAGAAGAAGATGAAGTTTTCTATGTAAAACAGCCATGTACCGGTTTGGAGGTATGACATATACCGTATTTATCTCAACCTGCATTCCATCCTGAACCTCCACCACCTTCATCTGCGTGTACCTGGCTATCAACTCTGTCAGGATACTCTTGTGCGATGGATCGAGATGCTGGATCACGACAAACGCCATACCGGAGTCCGCCGGCATATGGGTAAAAAATTGCTCAAACGCCTCCAGCCCACCGGCTGATGCGCCCAACCCAACGATAGGGAATTCGTGGTCCAAGCCTCCTCCACTTTCCGTTGGTTCGGCCACATTGGCAGTGGCCTTGGGCGCACTTTTTGACGATGACTTTTTGATCTTTGCATTCGCCATTTTCCTGATTCCTTTCTGAGCCAACAAACGCAGCCTGATCTATTCTTTGTGTCTGGTTGCGAAATTTTCCGGTTTACTGAACACTCCTTAGATATTAAGCTTCCTTGACTGTCAAGGTTATTTGCCTACGGCAATGAACTTTCCCAGACACATGGGCCGACACGAAATGATAAACCGGTTTTCTTTGATCAATCCTCAGAAAATACACTATTTAAGTTTGTTTCCAACAATATTCCGACAATATTGTATTCTTTGACCGTTTAAAGTGGTAAATTTTGTTAACAGAATCGCTTTTCGATGCTTGCGAATTTCGTAGTCCTGTTTGTGTTGGCCGCTAATCCAGGGTGCTCACATGGTAAAGAAATTAGATTCCACTCATGACCTGTCGGATTTGAGAAGACGCGCTGAGAATGCCCTCAATTCTTTCCCAGAATCCTGCAGTTCTGATTTACCTGAATTGGATGAAATCCGTCGCCTGTTGCATGAACTCAACGTGCATAAAATCGAACTGGAAATGCAAAACGACGAACTCAGGAATATTCAGGAAAGTCTTCTGTTGTCCCGAGATAAATATGCGGACCTCTACGAGTTTGCGCCGGTAGCTTATGTCACCTTCAATAGACATAAGCACGTCATCGAAGCCAACCTGACCACTTCACGCATTTTGGGACTTGACAGAAGCAGACTTGTCGGACGGACAATGGCCGCCTATCTGGCTCCCGACGACATGCCACGCTTCAATCAAAGCCTCAATGAGATTTTCCAAGGCAACACTCCTCAATCGACTGAGTTAAGATTCATCAGGGCAGATTCTACTACATTCACAGGCCTATTACAGAGCGTGTCGGTTTTTGACGAAAGTGGTTCGGTTCACCAGTGTCGATCAGTTATCACTGACATCACCAGTCAGAAAGTTGCTGAAGAACGCCTTTATCGAGAACTGGAGATAAGTCGGGCAATAACCGAGATGATGATTGCACTCCTGTCTCCGAACTATGCCATATTAGACCTGTCCAGGGTCGTACATGAAAAAGTCAAAGCCCTTACCGGCAGCAGGCACGCCTATGTCACTGAAACGGACCCGGTGACAGGCGACCAAATATTTCTGACTCTGAATGAAATGCTCGGTAAAGGATGCCAGATAGAGGGTCCCATATCTGCGAGATTTCCAATTGGGCAAGATGGGCTTTATCCGGGACTTTGGGGACACACGCTGAACACACGGACCTCGTTCTTTACCAATGACCCCTTGGGGCATGTTTCATCAAAAGGATTACCGCCAGGGCATCTGCCTTTGAAGAACTTTCTCTCTGTTCCCGTCATACAGGAACAAGCGCTTGTCGGCCAAATAGGTATTGCAAATTCTCCCCAGGATTATACAGAAACCGACATCGAGACCGTAGAGAGATTGTCCAAATACTACGCCTTGGGATTGTTACGCAAACATGACGAAGAAACTCGAATCCTTCTAAGCTCCGCCATAGAGCAAGCCGCTGAGGCCGTTGTTGTGGCCGACATCAACGGAATCCATAAATATGGAAATCCCGCTTTTGAAACAATCACAGGCTATTCCAGAGAGGAAACAATAGACCGGCCTTTCAGATTCCTCGATCCGGAACTCGTTGACCCCTCCATACTGGATGATATGTGGAAAACCATAAATGCGGGCTTCACGTGGAATGGAAACTTTCAATTTTCCGGGAAAGACGGATCTATCCGCGATCAACAATTGTCTATCGCTCCCGTCAGGGACGAGCGTGGACAAGTAAAGAATCTTGTGGCGGTAGTCAGAGATGTATCCGATGAGGTCAGGCTGCAGGCCCAATTAATGCAGTCTCAGAAAATGGAGATTGTGGGAACACTGGCTGGGGGCCTTGCGCATGACTTCAATAACGTGCTGCAAGTAATACTCGGATACTCAGAAATTGTTGCCGGTGACCGGAGAATCCCGACTGAACTCAGGGCAGACATTGAAATCATCCATCACGCCGCATTGAGCGGAGCGGATTTAACCAAAAGACTACTGCTTTTCACCAGAAAGACTCAAACACGACTCCAGCCGTTGAAAATCAATGACCAGATTCAGCAGATGAGAAAACTGCTGGACCGTACAATTCCAAAGAACATTTCCATAAACATGACATGCTGTGATGATCTGATGGCCATATCGGGAGATCCCACTCAAATTGAACAGATCATTATGAATATTGCCCTCAATGCAAGAGACGCAATGCCTGACGGCGGTAAACTTGAGATTGAAACCACAAATGTATTCCTTGATGAACAATTCTGTTCCGAGCGCACTGACGCAAGCCCCGGACATTATGTGCTGCTCAGGATTACGGACAGCGGTCGCGGAATGAATCCGGAAATCATGTCCCACATATTTGAACCTTTTTTTACCACCAAACCTGCCGGATCCGGAACTGGGCTGGGGCTGTCGATAGTTCACGGCATAGTGGTCAACCATAGGGGATTCATAACTTGTGAAAGTTCCGTGGGCCTTGGGACAACATTCCGCATATACTTTCCTGCCGTGGCAAATTCCGCCTTATCGAAGATCACCCACGACTCTGTCAGTTTTTGGGGAGGCACAGAGACCATTCTGGTAGTAGATGACAACGATCAGGTCAGAAGTTTCGAAGAGGAAACACTCAAAAAGGTGGGCTATGGAGTGATCACGGCCGCCGACGGCAGACAGGCCTATGAAATATACAGAACACAACGGGATCGGATAGATTTGGTAGTTATGGATATCGTGATGCCGGGCATGGATGGAGAACAATGCCTTAAAGCCATAATGGAGTTCCATCCCGGAGCCAAAATTGTAGTCTGTTCGGGCTTGATCAACGAAGAAAAACCCGCCAGGCTTCTTAAGGCAGGAGCCAAAGCTCATCTCCAGAAACCGATCAACCGGAACACCTTTCTAAAAACTATCAGGGAAGTCCTGGACTTGAAAACAATAAATGCGAGCTGAATCAGGTAATTTGTGTCCATCAGCTCAGAGGACAAAATGGATTTAGAACCTGAGAATATAGAGAAACGAAGGGCTCTTCGTACCAGAGCGCTTGACATTCTGAAATCGGGGGATCGCGATCAACCGGAGTTCTCGTCGCTGTCCGATGAAGATGGATCAAAACTGATCCATGAGCTGCAAGTTCACCAGATTGAGCTTGAACTACAGAATGAGGAGCTTAGAGCAAGCGAACAGGCTCTCATGGAGGTGCGTGACTTCTTCTGGGATTTGTACGAGTTCGCTCCTGTCGGCTATCTCACCTTGAATTCCAAAGGATTGGTTCAGGAAATCAACCTTACGGCCTGCCGAATGTTGGGTGTCGATAAAGCTTCCATGATCAACAAACCTCTGTCAAGGCTACTGTACTCGGAGGACGCTGGCCTGTTCCATCAGAAGTTTCATCAAGTATTTCTATCTGATGACAGACTCTCATGTGAAATGAGGTTTGAAAAAACAGACAGGGAAATCATGTTCGCCCTCCTTGAATGCAATTCGGTGATTAACAACAAGGGTGAGAGATCGATGGCGAAAATGATCATAAGCGACATCACGCGTCGTAAAACCCTGGAAACACTGTTCGAAAAGCAGTCAAAAATTACTGAAACCATGTACGGGCTGGCGGTTAATGTGCTGGCGGCAAAAAGTGTTGAGCATGTGGCGTCAACAGCTCTCCATGAAGCTCTTAAGATTACCGGCTCAAAACATGGCTATGCAGGTTACATAGACCCGCAAACCGGATCACTGAATTGTCCCACGCTGACCCACGAGATATGGGACCAATGCGATGTGCAACTCAAAACGTTTGTTTTCAAAAACTTTACCGGTCTATGGGGTTGGGGAATCAATAACAAGACCTGCGTGGTTTCTAATTCTCCCTCCTTAGATTCACGTTCGACCGGAACTCCTAAAGGGCACATCCCGATCCAGAGGGTGCTTTGTGTGCCGGCCATGGACGGAGAAACACTGGTGGGACAAATTTCAGTGGCTAACGCCGAGTGTGACTACACTCAGGAAGATCTGACAACGTTGCAGCAACTAACCTCCATTTTTTCTCTGGGAATTCAGGCCAAACTTGCGGAAGAGGCTAAAAACAAAGTCATAGGGGATCTCGAAAAAGCTTTGGCCGAAATAAAAACATTGAAAGGTCTAATCCCCATTTGCGCTTCATGCAAGAAGATACGTGATGACCAAGGGTTCTGGCACGCGGTGGAGGTTTACATCAGGGATAGGACAGATGCCGAATTCAGTCACGGCATCTGTCCGGATTGCGCCCGGAAACTTTATCCGGATTTCTTCAAGGATTGATAACTTCTCTCGCATTGCCCCTGAACATGAACCTAAACCGGTTCAACCCTGCACGGGACGAAACGGTGCAATGGCGTAGCCGCTATCGGATCACGATTGGTGTTTTTTGTCAGCCTGTTCACGTTGGCCCCATTTTTGACCCCGGCATGGATCAGGCCGAATCCGTGAGGCATTATCACATGCCCTACCCGGACGGTGTCGGTAATTTGAAGAATGATCTCCTCGGAACCGGCCTGTGTCACAACTCTGACATTTTGACCGTCGGTAAGTCCTGATTTGTCGGCGTCCGAGGGGCTCATCATCAGGACGCAGGCATTCGATTTTCCATCCAGCCAAGTAGGGTCTCTCATTATGGTGTTGGCATTGTAATCCATGTGGCGTCCGGCGGCCAGCACAAGGGGGAATTTGCCGTCAAGCGTCAAGGCCTTTTCTTCGGTCTTCGGCTCCAGGGACTTAACCATTTGTTCCAGTTCTGGGATCAGGATGTTTATGCGCTTGTCCTCTGTTCTCAGTTCATCCCAGAAGTTTTCAACATCACTCCTGCCGACCCAGACACCCTCCGGATGATCTAAAACAGACCTGAATATCTCCTCTCCCATCATCATCCCGGGTTTGAATCCGACTCGGGCGGCATTCTCCCTGAAAGACCTGGGTGTCACCTGCAGCAGACCCCACAGCGCCGCAAGATTTACCGAGCCAAGCGTTTTCCCGAGCGTCTTGGCAAGTATGAAAGGCATAAATTTCATGGCCTTCGGTTCCGCCTGCGCATACCCCATCAAATTCATCCCAAATGTCATCCGATCAGCTTTGGCCGCATCATACAGGCTCTGAGGAATCTCCGGAATTATGCCCAGACGATCCGCCAGCCGCGTCAGAATCTCGCCCTCCTCCAGGCATTCACCTTCAGACTCCACAACAGGACGCCTCATCTGGAAAAATATTTCAGGGTAATTCCATGTAAAGAAAGTTCCGTCATACTTTTCATAAGCGGAGGCTCCCGGCAAAACATAATGCGCCAATCTCGCCGTCTCCGTCATCGCTATTTCAATTGAGACAAGCAGATCCAGAGACTTGAAAGCCTCTTCATAAGCGGTTGTGTCTGCATACGATCTCAGAGGGTTGGCCTGACTGACTATCACCGCCCTCAGTCGGTCTTCCCGACCGGACATGATTTCTTCCGGCATCACGTTCGGCGGGAAAGTTCCCATTATGGCCGGAAAATTTGTGGCGGTAGTCCTCCATGTTTTGGGGTCGCGTTCATCCGAATGGGCCCCTATAGGCATTAGATGACCCGGGATGAAGTTGCCTCCAGGGGCTCCCATTCGACCGCAAATCGTCAATAACACCGCTTCCAGATAAGATGACACAGTGCTGTGGCGACCCATGAGAATGCCCAGGTCAGCATGACACGACCATTTACGCTCGACCAGCAACCGGCACAGATTCATTACTTGGTCATATTTCAGGTCGCAAAGCTCGATTGCCGGACGTGGGTCAAAGTCGGTAAACCACGACTTAATGGATTCAAAACCGCTAACATGAGACTCGATGTAGTCGTTTTTCTGCCAGTTGTTCTGAAGTATTATGCTTATGATGGAACGTAGCAGCAAAGCGTCGGTCCCCGGACGAATCGCCAGATGAATGTCTGCCTTCTGGGCCGTTTCCGATTTCCGGGGGTCAATTACAACCAACAACTTGTCCGGGTCTTCCGAAATCTCCTTCAGGTGTCTCCTGGCCTGAGGCATCTGGTGGCTCATCCAACCGTTCCAGCCAATCGCTAAAAGCATGTCGGTCT
>CAZIVV010000109.1:0-66632 GCA_964542775.1 uncultured Desulfomonile sp. | reverse complement strand
TCACTGCTCTTGAGTTTGTACGGGGATGAACTGGAATCTATCAGTTCCACAACCATGCCAGGTTGTGAACCAAGGAATTGCTCGTACTTTTGTGGCATTAACTGAAACCCTTTTTACCGAAAATCCGAATATTACAACATTATGGAGACTAATGCCAAACAGTTTGAAAAAGCCGAACTATGAGCCCATCTAACTGGCGCGTTCAAAATACAAGTTAATGTTTGACACAGGTAATCCTAACAATTATAGCCTATGTAAAGCTCTTGAAAAGAGTTTTTCGGTTAATCTTATTTTTCCCTGACCCGTGAACCTGAAAGGATGAACTTGGACATTGAAAAGGTTTTAAAAGGCGATGTGCGCGCCGCCGCCAAGCTGATACGCAGGATAGACGACGGTGACCCGGCGGTGAATCTGGATCTTTCACGGCTCTACAATCACTCAAGAAACGCTCATGTTGTGGGGTTCACAGGATCTCCCGGGGTTGGTAAATCCACCTTGGTTGACCGGATTGTGTCGCGCTTCAGATCGGCTGGAAAAACAGTCGGTGTGTTGGCCATAGATCCGACCAGTCCTTTTTCGGGAGGCGCAATCCTCGGTGACAGAATCAGGATGCAGAAGCACTTTCTGGATGAAGGCGTTTTCATACGATCTCTGGCAACACGTGGCAAGTTTGGAGGACTTACCAGATCCACAGCAGACGCCATCGTCGTGCTCGACGCAATGGGAAAGGACGTCATAATTGTTGAGACTGTGGGGGTTGGACAGGATGAGATCGATATAGTCCACAGCGCTCACACTACGGTTCTGGTCACGATTCCAGGAATGGGTGATGATATACAGGCCATAAAGGCCGGCTTGATGGAAATAGGCGATCTTTTCGTAGTCAACAAGGCGGACAGGGAGGGATCTGCAAAGACGGTCCGTGAAATCAAGTCAATGCTAAGTCTTTCGGGCGATCGCTACAGCTCCTCTGGCTGGGAACCTCCCGTGATCGAATGCGTTGCAATTCGGGATAATGGAGTGGACGAAGTTTTTGAGTCTATTCTCAACCATGCAAGGTTCCTGAACGACAAGGGAAAAGAAGGGCTATTGAAACGACAGAGGTCCAGAATAAAGAGCCAGCTCTTTGATCTGTTCAAAGAAACAGTCCTGGATCAGGCGCTGGAGAGGGTGGGGGGCCTGGATACCCTTGAGAATATGGTCAACGACATAGTCAACGGGAATTCAAACCCGTATCAGGCGAGTCTTTATCTGAAAAGAAAAGTATTCCCGTCGGAATAGAAATAAAGGTTTATCAATACCAGACTGGCGCTGCATAACTCGGTCAACTCAGGGCTTACTCTGGTGGGATATTTGGGTACTTATTCATGAGACATTTTCCAGATAAAATAGTGGTTGCCACTAGAAACAGGTCAAAAGTCAGGGAACTGCAGGAACTGGCGAAGGAGCTTCCCATCCGGTTCCTGACTCTGGCAGATTTTGAAGGCGCTCCGGACGTCATAGAGGACGGACTCACATTTGAAGAGAATGCCCTCAAAAAGGCCAGGGAAATCTTCAAGTTTACGAAACTGCCCAGCCTGGCCGATGATTCTGGTCTGTGTGTCAATGCGCTCGATGGAAGACCGGGTGTTTTGTCAGCACGCTACGTCGGAGAAAATGCGCCGGATGAAACCCGCTACTTGAAGATTCTTGAAGAATTGAAAAATGTGCCTGAAGAAGCCAGGAATGCAAAATTTGTCTGCGTGTTGGCCCTGGTTTTTGAAAGTGGCGAAGAGCTGCTCATACGTGGTGAATGCGAGGGCAAGATTTCAACCACACCGGTCGGTTCAAACGGATTTGGTTATGATCCTGTTTTTTTCTACGAGCCACTTGGAATGACTTTTGGGCAAATGGACAAGGATTCCAAGAATGAGGTCAGCCACAGAGGCAGGGCCATGAAGACGCTGATTGACAAATTAAAATTGATTCAGTCGGGCGACTACTAATGACACGCTGTGTGGCCTTTCAAAATTAGGGGACCATTTTTCACATTTTTGCCTGTCAAAAAAACTGACTTAAAAATAAATGTTGTCAGAAATTGAAACGAATGTTAAAATTGCAAATTCAGTTACGGAATTTCGTCATCGGGGTGTAGCGCAGCCTGGTTAGCGCGCGTGCCTTGGGAGCACGAGGTCGCCAGTTCGAATCTGGCCACCCCGACCACTCGTAATTGCTCGCCTGACTGATTCAGTTGGCTTAATTTTGATTTCCCACCAAGAGTCTACTGAGTTTTCCCATTAGCGTCATATACCTTTTTGATGAGGTTGGAATCCATGTGTCCCTTTAACAGACAGATTGTTCATAAAATGACTTTTGTCGTTTTTTTTTGTCTTTCTACAGTTTTCTGTTTTGTCTATCCGGCGAGTTCAGCTTCTGATACTCTCAAACTTACAATACTCTACATGAATGATCCTCACGCCCATTACAGCGCTGAGGTGACCAAAGATGGAGCTGGTCTCCATGGGGGATTTGCCAAGGCGCAAAGTGTCATTTCCGATATCACTCAAGCAAACCGTCAAGAGGGCCGGCAGACCATTTTCCTTTTAGCTGGTGATCTCTTGACCGGAACCAGCTATTCTACGGTTTTCAAAGGGACCATGGGAGTCGAATTACTCAATACCATGAATCTTACGGCCATGGTGGTGGGGAATCATGAGTTTGACTATGGGATTACAAATCTCCTTGAGAACCTGAAACCAAGGATGAAATTTCCTCTTCTAAGCGCTAACATATTGAACAGTGAAGGCAAAGGGTTATTTGAACCCTACATTGTGAAGCGTTTTGAAGATTCCAATGCTTGTGTTTTAATCATGGGGCTGACTACAACCAGAACCCCGGTGACCACAAGTCCAAAAAATGTGGAGAAACTGGAATTTCTGGACCCTGAAGCAGTGGCAAAGCAGATACTGGCTAATGCGCCCACGGGTTGCATGGTGATAGCTCTTACCCACATAGGTTTCAAACAGGATCGATTGCTCGCTGCGGCTGTCCCACAAATCAATGTAATAATAGGTGGCCATTCCCACACCAAAGTTGATGAACCTCAGAAAGTCGGTGACACCCTCGTATGCCAGGCATCGGCTTACGCCGAATACGTAGGAAGGCTTGATCTTGACTTCAAGGACGGAAGGATACTCTCCTATCAGGGTAAACTTGTCCCGCTCGATCCCAGTGTGCGTGAGGAAAAAAAGATATCAGCCCTGATAGAGGATTACAAGAAACGCATGGGTCCAGAGCTCGAGAAGCCGCTGGGGGTTACTGACATATTTCTCGATGGGTCCAGAAGTTCAGTGCGATCAGATAATGAAAATGATCTTTGCACATTGATTGCCGGAATAATGGCCACTGCTGTTGGCGCTGATATTTCGTTCCTGAATGGAGGCGCTATTCGAAACGGGTTGAACCAGGGAGTAATAACCATGAACGATGTCTACAGCGCTCTCCCGTTCGACGACGCTATTGTCAAAATGGATCTTAAAGGATCCACAATAGAAGCTCTGCTTCAAAACAGCCTCGAATTACCCCAGGGCAGCGGTGGTAAGCTCAAATCATTTGGCGTCAGATACCTCAATTCAGATGGAAAAGTCCGTTTGATGCGAATCAGAGGAGCGCAATTCGATCCGTCGAAATCTTATTCTGTCGCAATAAGCGAGTTTTTGGCCTCAGGAGGAGATGGTTATCAGATTCTTAGGGACAACGGAGAAAACAGACTGAATTCCGGCCTGATAATAAGGGATCTATTGGTAAATTACATCAAGGACAAAAAGACTGTCACTGAAAAGGAGATAGAGTCTTTCAAAACCTTCTGAGCCATTGTTGACGAGCGTTTCACGTTTTCAAGATCAGTGATCATCATTGTTGGTTTTAGGCCGGATGTTCAGCCATAGCGCCTGTCCAGTGTCCTGTACTGTATGGCTTCGGAAACATGATGATTCTGAATTGGTTCGGAATCATCCAGATCGGCAATTGTCCGGGCGATTTTGAGAACCCTGTGATAGGCTCTGGCAGATAAGCCCAGCTGATCCACAGCTTTTTCCAGATGTTTCAATGAAGAAGAATCCAGGGCGCAATGTTTCTTGATCTGGCTGGACCTCATCTGGGCATTACAGAATATTGTAGACTTTGAGAAACGTTTAAGCTGGATTTGGCGCGCAGTGTTAACCCTGTCACGAATCTGTTGTGAAGATTCCCCGTCCGCCACCTCGGTCAGTTCTTTCCACTCAACCGCTGGAACCTCTATGTGGATATCTATTCTGTCCAGAAGAGGGCCGGATATTTTTCCCCAGTATCGCTGAATGAGTTGCTGGGAGCATTGACATGAATGTTTGGGATCTCCCCGATAACCGCACGGACATGGATTCATGGCCGCTATCAGCATGAACCTGGCCGGAAAAGTTATTGCAACCTGAGCCCTGGATATTGTTACTTCGCCATCTTCTAACGGCTGCCTCAGAACCTCCAGAACATTTTTCCTGAATTCTGGCATTTCATCCAGAAATAGCACTCCGTTGTGAGCAAGTGACACTTCTCCTGGCCTTGGTATTACTCCTCCTCCTATGAGACCGGCGTCAGACACAGTATGATGAGGAGACCTGAAAGGGCGGTTGGTCATCATGCTACCATTGCCGCCCAACAATCCGGCCGCTGAATAAATCCTGGTGGTTTCCAGCGCCTCCTCAAAGACAGGAGCCGGTAAAATGGTGGGAATACGCTGAGAGATCATGGTCTTTCCGGATCCCGGCGGCCCGATCATCAAGACATTATGACCACCAGCGGCTGAAACCTCTACTGCCCGCTTTGCGTAATCCTGTCCTTTGATTTCCGAGAAATCAACCGCGTAGTTTACACTCAGACCCGATTTATTCTGAGGCGCTGCAACTGCTGGCGCTATTTCCATCTTGCCACTAAGAAAGCTTGTTGTGTCCAGAAGTGAGTTAACGCCTATCACATCAATGCCGGATACTATTGCAGCCTCGATGGCATTGGGCTGAGGCGCTATAAGTCCCTTGAGTTTCATCTTTTTTGCAGCGATGGCATAGGAGAGGGTCCCTCTCACGGGTTTGATCCCACCATCAAGAGATAACTCTCCTACAATAAGATACTTATCTAGATTGTCGGACGGCATGAGATTCAGGCCTGCCAGGATGCCGATAGCGATTGGAAGGTCAAAGCCCGAACCCTCCTTTCTCAGGCCAGCCGGCGCCAGATTTACCGTGATCCTTCTCGGTGGGAATGGATACCCCGCGTTAGAAATAGCGGATTTAACCCGAGCCGCGCTTTCCTTCACTGCGCTGTCAGGCAAACCTACCATCAATATTCCAGGCATGCCCGGTTGAACATCAATTTCAACCGTCACCAGGAATGCATCTATTCCAAGAAGCGCTCCAGCATTAACCTGAGCCAACATGGTCTATCCCCCCAATCCCCAACAACTATTTCGTGAAATGTTTTTTAGTGAGCCGGGATGGTGTATTTAACTGCTTTTAATTCTAGCAGCAGTCGTAGTTTTATTCAAGACCTCATAAAAGTGACGGGTCAGAAATTAGACCAGGACCGTCCCTAAGATGAAATAGAACAAAATAAAACAAATTTGAACATCCATACAATTTTTGTGTTGATAAAAATCCAGAGCTTTGGAATGATAGGCTTTCCTGCTTTGTTAGGTTCGAAACCGTCCGTTTCGGGCTTTTCAGTCTGTAATGTTCAGATTGCGTTATTACCCATCAGAAAAAATATCCTGGAGTCAAGGTGATATGACAAAACTGGAAGAATTGATCAACAGGATCATAGACCGGGTGAACATAAATTTACGTGAACCGGCATTCGATGTCGGTCCTTATGTCCGTGAGTTGATAGATCGAGACAAGTATTCAAGATACTATGCTTTCTATGGTCTTACTTCACACAACCCACTGCGTTTTCTTTTCAGTAATTGCAGCATAGCGGGCAGCTATTTTCTTGGAAAATGTAGCGTAGACTATTCGGTGGTGTACAAATGCGATGTTCGCGGAGATGAACTCAAAGCCAAAGGGGACATTTTTCAGTCAGATGGTCTGCGTATCCTGCTACATGACGACGAGTCGATAATTATCAAGGACAGCTTTCTGGTTAAGACCCTTATTCACAACTATTCGCATGACCCTGAAAATCCTGAAAGTTTTTTGATTCAGAATACCGTGTCGATGCATTACGCGAATATTCACGGCGCGCCGGTAGAAGGCAGTTTTTTGGGAACATTTAGCACCATAGACCTGACAGTGATCCATGACTGTGTCATAGGGAAATATGCTTATGTCCAGGTTGGGGAACTGGCCCACCGGTTCGTCGAACCTGGAACAATATGGATAAAAAACAGGGACAACTTTGAATTCATTTATCAATATGATCTGGAAGTTCTGGAAAGATATATAAAATGTGTCGTGGGGCTGCCGCCCAAGGGAATCTTCATGGATTTCGTTGAAAGTCGCAAAGAAGATTTCATGGAGATCTTTGAGAGAGCGCCTTCTCAATCCAGGATTCCGGTTCCTGCCGGAGCCTCGTTATCCCGTTATGCAGTGGTCAAGGGAGAGAACACCGTTGAGGAAAATGTCCTGGTAGCGCAACGATCCTATCTGGAAAACACGTTCATGGGTAAGGGAGCTAATGCCCAGGAAAACTGTTACCTTATAGACTCACATCTGGAAGGATTCGACGTAACCGCCCACGGAGGTAAGGTAATATCTGCAGACTTGGGAAAACGTGTTTTTGTAGGCTTTAACTCGTTTCTTAAGGGTAAACCGGATTGTCGGCTCAAGATAGGTAGTGATTGCGTAATAATGCCTCACACGATCATAGATCTGGAAGAACCTATTGAAATTCCGCCAAATACTCTGGTCTGGGGATTCATTGCCAATTCAGAGGACCTGAAGCAGAATTCCACTGATCTTGACGAGTTCAGGAAAATTGATGGGGAATTTAATCTTGGTCGTTTGAAGTTCAGGGGAAGCGGAGACAGGTTCGTCAAAGGATTTCGTAACAGAATCGAGCACATTCTTGAAGCCAATGGAGCATTTTTTGACTCCGATTCAAATTCGGGGCACGCTCAGCTTGGACGGACCATATCCTTTAATATCGTTCAACCATATAGGGAAGGACCATCGAGAGGCCTTTATCCGACCATAGAGATCACACCCTAGCTCATGTAGTGGGGAGGGGGGTTCCTCTTCCCACTACATCCGTGTCTATCTCTTTGAGTATTTTGTTCCTGTATTGCATTACTGACACGTCGTTTGACATGACCATATCCAGTTGCCTCGTGTGGATGATCAAATAGCCCAGTACACGAAGCTTCTCCTTCATCACTTCTTTCTCGAGACCTTCTATCCTGGCAAAACAGCTATCTTTTTTTATTTCGACCCTGAAATCATATTTCTCTAGAATGTCTCCCACAAAAATGGCCCTGCGAACTCTTCTAGGGTAATCCGCCGCTCCCCCCTTGAATGAAAAGCTTATGTAATTCTCGATGGCGCGGTCTCCCACCAAAGCTTCGACGGTCGAAAAATGGAAACCGAAACGGGATGTAAGGCTACAAAAGTTGTTCGACAGCATGAAATAATTTCTGGCAGCGTAAGCGGATTTCATCGAAGGATCCAGCGCGGGATTTGTGGTCGCCTGAAGCAGGACAGACATGAACCCGGCTGTATCAACCGGTGGAGGGCCTTCCCAGGGAACAGCCGTGATGCCATCCCACAACGCCAGCATGGGAATCGACACTATGTTGTCCAGATGAACAAATTTTCCGTCTACATCATCCTTGAATCCATCATCCAGATTTATGATCCACCACTGCATCGGAACGTGACACACAAGCTGCTTGCTAGATCTCTCCGAAAAACGGTGTTCCTTGCCGAAACTGAACATTTCATGCACCGACTTTTCGTGAGAGAAGCGCGTGATGTCGTGCAGGGTTTCGCAATTACGGGGGGTAAAATCCGTTGAGTCCGGGTCGAGAAGGTTGAGCGGAATTATGCGCCTGGATACTTTTTTCAGAGTCTCATATACTGGAGCGCCCTCCATCAGATTCTTTCTCGGCCTTTTATTGACCATTAACCGCTCCACACTACCATCGTAAATGGCAACGTTGTCAGCGTCCACTGTTATCAGCTGGTCGTTGGAAAGAATTTCGGTCGCCCTGGACAGGCCAAAAATTGCAGGTGTTTCAAACTCTCTGGCTACATTGGCCAAGTGCCCAGCCACCCCGCCTGTTTCCGTGATGACTGCGCAAGCGCGATTCAACAGCGGCGCCCATCGGGGTAACGACTGTGAAGTGACCAAAACTGACCCTTGCGGAAATTTTAATCTGTCTGCCCCGTTTTTCACAATGTAAACAGGACCGATTGCCACTCCAGGCGCAGCGGTTATTCCACCTCGAGCTAGAACATCATTCCCGCTTTCTTCACTTTCCGAAGCAGTCTGTGTGGTCTGAACATCGATCCTCTGAAGAGGCCGACACTGAAGTATGAATAGTTGGTCCTGGTCATCGATAGCCCATTCAATGTCCTGGGGAGATCCGTAGTAGTCATCCAGACGTATCGCCATGGCTGCAAGGCTGATTGCATTTTCATCAGACAGAGACTGGGTCTGTCCTCTGTCTCCCGTCAATTCCGACCTGCAAACACCTTCTTCGGGATAACAGACAAATTCCACCTTCTTGTATTTTATGTCCTTATGCGAAATCTTCAGAGAATCATTTCGTTCCACAACGAAAACATCAGGGTCTACGCTTCCATCTACAACTGCCTTGGGTAGACCCCAGACAGAATTGATCAGGATTGACCGGTCACGGAAATTCATGGGATTGCAGGAATACATGACACCGCCTGAAACAGCGTTGACCATGGCCATGCAACCTACACACATTGCAACATCCTCATCAGGTATGCCTCGGTTGAGTCTGTAGGTAATTCCCTGCAAACCATACTTACTGGCTACTATTTCCTTATACGAGTCTATCAGGTCGTCATGACTGACATTTAGAAGAGATTTGAATTGTCCGGCAAATGAAGCGCCTAAAGCGTCCTCACCTACAGCGCTACTCCTGAGAGAAACGCTGACGCCTGTTCCCATCTGGACCTCAATTTTCTCATATGCCCTGAAAATTTCTTCCTCAAGATCCCCAGGAACCCCGGATGTCATAATGAGTCGCTGAATGTGTGCGCTTAATCGATACAAGTCATCGAGTCTCTCGGAATCGGCAGTCTGAATTATTCTGTCAATTTCGGGCTGCAAGTCATTGTGCCCCATAAATCTGTCGTAAGCCAGGGCAGTTATGACGAATCCAGGTGGCGTAGGAGCTTTTATGCTGTTGTGAATCTCGGCCACATTGGCCATCTTGCCGCCAACCTGGTCAACCATGTTCCTGTTGACCTGCTCGAGGGGCAAAACCAGGCTGTCTCCCCTGACTATTTTCTTGTATGCAAGCTCCGCGTTTATGGATTCCTGGATCAATTTGAATCTTTCGAACAGGTCAGAATACTTCCCAGGGGACAACTCGTTGAGATGCTTGATTATCCGGAATACATTTACAAGCACGGCAGTTGACTGTGAGCGAACAAACGACATTCCAAAGGGCTGTGTTCCCTCGAGCGCCTTTTCAAGGTCTGACATAATTTCCAGGGCCTTGTTGTTAGCCGTCAAAAGAAGCTTGAAATTGTGGTAACGATAGGTGAAGGCGTTTCTCAGACTTTGAACGTCCTGGGGTTCTTCGTCTTTTTCGGAGCCCCTTCCTAGTATCCGTTTCAGGAACCTGCTAATCCTGGCCATTGCCGCCTCTGGCATTATGTGAACATGAAATGCCTTTTCAGTAATTTTGATCCGGGTTAAGTTCTTTTAAACTACCTTGATCAATGTGAGGATTACAGCAACTATCCTCCACAAATTCGCAAAATCTGCAAGTCTTCTTGATGGGGATTTTTATAAGTGGAAAAATGATACAAAAAGAAAAGCCAATTGTTCCCTGGGGGTGTGGGATGAAACTTCGAGAAAGGTAAAAATCCTATCTCGAAGTTTCGTGATAAAGCTACACTTCCTTCTTGGCTCCAGCCGTCATCTGCAAGCCAAATCCTTCAAACAGGAAGAAAATGGCTATTCCCCACCAAAGAGTGTAAACAACGTAGAAAACAAGCGCGAAAGTGAGTATTCCAGCTTTTGAAAGGACACTCTGAGGTTCTATTCCCGCAAAATTGAAAGAAACCTCAAGAGCCTTCTTGGTTACCTCTGAAACAAAAGCGGCTTCCCTGAATTTGCCCTGACGTTTGAAGTCCTTGTCAAATTCCTTGAAGGCATTCCACCAGGCGAAGATTGCTTCCCTTCCGGAGAATCCATGTCTGGCCTGCAACTCGGCATCGCGGTTGAAGAAAAGGTCGTCAGAGTCTTTAAGGGCTCCAGCGATTATCTTGCCCAAATCTCCTTCAACCTTGAGTTGCACCCCTTCGCCAGAGACCCTGGCTCCCGATGCCGTAAGAACTTTGGCGGTGTTCTGCGCCAGTTCATTACTCTTGAGTTTCATCGTCAAGGAAATGCTAGTGCCCTCAAACGCCTTGTTTTTCTTCTGGAGGTCCGGAATGTAATGAGTAGAGCCCTTTGATATGGCGTTGAAAAGATCATCAGCGGCTTCCATGGCGTTTTGAGGTTGGTTGGTCCTCGGACTCACTCCAAATAAAGGCATGAACATGATAGCCAGCACCGCCAGGAAACTGATAGTCAGGAGGAGACCCTTGACAAAATGCCCCTTGTCTTTAATTAACATATTCCTAGACCTCCCCTCTCAAGGTTTTTGTATTTCCTAGAAACTTGCTGATGACCCACAAGGCAAATATGCCAATAACGACAAAAAACACAATCAGTCCGGCAAAATTCAACCCTTTGGCCAACGAATCCGAGATGCTGATTATCTCCATCTGGTTGAGTTTTTCTGGCAGTGAGAAAAACCGGTTTACAAAACCCGCCAGAATCGAAACTGCATAAAAACCCCTGATGTAAATGCCCTTGACTACCTTGGTTGTCAGAGCGCCTATCTGAATGCCGAGCAAGGAGCCTAGCAACATTCCCATGGCCAAAGTGTAGAATATGAACCCGTATATCGCATACTGAAATATACCAGCGTAACCTGCTGTAAAGATGATCTGTAATATGTCAGTGCCTACTGTAGTGAACGATGAGACTCCCAAAACGTAAACGAAAATGGGAAATGTGAGAAAACCACCACCAACTCCCATGATGGCCGCTGCAAATCCGACTATTGAACCAGCCAGAGCCACAAAAAGGGCAGGTATCTTTTTTCCGCCAGGAACCAGGTCTTCGTCGAAAGTTATTTGAGGAGGTATCCTGGATGCCTGAAGTCTGGCAGGTAATCCAACTTTACCGGACGCAGCAGATTCTCCGTGAGCGCTTGCGCCACCGTGAGCGCCTACGTCTTCTCCAGCTTTTCTTAACTTGAGAAAATCAACCAGCGAATAAAATCCCAGAAATCCTAGCAGGACAACATATACCACGCTGATGAACAAATCGCTCAATACAGGATTGTGCTCATATATAGCCCGGTTTATAAATCCGCCTCCCGTTACTCCAATGCCAGAACCCGCAAGAAACGCAATGGCAAGCGGAACAGAAACATTGCCCAACTTCTTGTGTATAGCTGTTCCCATGATCGCCTTTGCGAAAATGTGGAACAAATCGGTTCCAACCGCCAGAATACCTTTAACTCCAGCGCTCATCAATGCAGGAGTAATGATGAAGCCACCCCCGGCTCCGATGCACCCGGTGATGAGACCGGCGCATAGACCAACAGCTATCGACACGAGAAATATTGTCGGAGTGTAATACGCAGGCTGGTAGGCTTTATATCCCCCCAGATAGTCAGTCGGAAGGTCAGCGGCAAGCGCAACTCCGGTTAATACAGCCGGAATTGTCATTAGAGCGAGAATCCTGAGCCGCCTCTTGTCTCGAAGAATAGCCATAGATGTTTCATAGTCCCATCTAGCGTGAGCCCTAGATGCTTCCATGAACATCTTGTACAACGCATTACCCAATTTCATCTCAAGCTTCCTCCCTGATTTATCATACTTAAACCACAAGAGGCGCTGCAATGCTCATGCCAAAAAAGCGCATGACGCTTCATGGTAACATGCTAAAAATAAAATGGTTTTAGATGCATGGCCAAAC
This sequence comes from uncultured Desulfomonile sp., assembly GCA_964542775.1. Lineage (GTDB taxonomy): Bacteria > Desulfobacterota > Desulfomonilia > Desulfomonilales > Desulfomonilaceae > CAITZA01. Next base: position 54,392 of record CAZIVV010000109.1, on the reverse strand, counting down.
GTGTTTTTTACCATTCCAGGTCAGGTGTCAGAAAACTTTACACCCAAGTAAAAATACCTGACAGTAACTGTTTTGCAATTCTCTTCGGTCTGTCCTGCGCCTAAAGATAAGCAAATCGGATAGCGACCATCAGACCTTCAGGGAAGCAGGTATGACGCATTCCTTGTCGTCCTGGTTGCAGCACCGCTTCTTGTAGGCGTCCTGGAGTTTATACAGGAGTTCATCAATTTCTATGGGTTTCATAAGATAATCAAAAGCGCCCAGTTCCATGCCACGAATGGCGACTTCGACATTGGCGTGACCCGTCAACATAATAACTTCGATATAGGGATTGATGGTCTTGATATGCTTGAGTGTTTCTATACCGTCCATGTCAGGCATTTTGACATCCAGCACCACGACGTCCGGAGTATTCTCGGAAATTGTTTTCAGCGCTTCTCTACCACTCAGCGCATAACTGACATTCAGTTTTCTTCTGGTTAAACGTTTTACCAGTGTATGAACGAAGTCTTCTTCGTCGTCCACCAATAACACCTTGAATTCATTCACTACACGCTCTCCTTTTACATGCCTGTCTAAGTTTTTCGACAAGCTCATCCAGTTCACAAGGCTTGGTCAAATAATCAAAAGCCCCAAATTTGATGCCTTCTCTTGCCGCTTGTTCGGACCCGTGTCCAGTCAGCATTACCACTTCTAATTGCGGCGCCATTTGCTTAAAGATTTTCAAAACTTCAATGCCGTCCATTCCCTCCATCTTCAAATCAAGTATGGCAACGTCAAAATCGTTTCGTCTCAATTCCTGGATGCCCTGAGCGCCACTCAAGGCTGTCCTGACCAGGAAATTTCTCCTTGAAAGACGTTTGGCCAATATGTCAACATAACCTTCTTCATCGTCAACTATAAGTAACCTGGGTTTATCAAGTGTGTTGCCGGAATTGTCATTCATAGCGTTACCCCATCAACTTTTTAGCCAATGCGTCAGCCACAATCATTATAAACCATTGTCGCCAATTTTGGCTTCTGACCCACAAATTGCGCCTGTAATAAAACATCAGGCCTGTTCTGAATTTTTGGTGGCCAGTGGGATTTTTACGTGAAACGTTGTTCCCAGGCTCACAGCGCTGCTAACGGTTATATCTCCACCCATTTTCTTGATAATCCCGTAGCAGATTGACAAGCCAAGGCCAGTGCCTTTACCAACGGGCTTTGTAGTAAAGAAAGGATCGAATATTCTGGATAAATTAGCTTTAGGTATACCAGGACCGTCATCGGCCACGTCCATCACTATGAAACTGTTCTCCACCTTACTGGTCAAGGTTACTTTTCCACCCTGAGGCTCAAGGGCGTCCACCGCATTGTTGACGAGGTTTAACAGCACCTGCTGAATTTCTGATGGAGAAACATCAACGGTGGGTAAATCAGCGTCCAGATCTGAGAAAAGCTTCACGTTAGCATATTTGGCACGCTGTTCGGATAGCGCTATGACATCTTCGATCATGTCGTTGAGCTGGACATTTTTAACGGTTGGGTCTGTTTTTCTTGCAAAACTGAGCAACTTGTGAGTGATTTCCTTGCACCTTTTGCCCTGGGTTCTTATCTGGGTCAAGGCTCTTCTGAATTCGGTCAGGTTTTCGCTCCCCTGGAAGTCTTCCTCTGTCAACAGATCCTCTATCCAGCCGGCTTCCTCAGCCATTATTGCTACCGGGTTGTTTATTTCATGCGCTATCCCGGCCGCCAATTCTCCTAGCGAAGCCAGTTTGCCAGCTTCGATCACCTGCTCGTTCATCATTTCTTTTTCAAGATCAGCCCTCGCGATATGACGCACCATCCGTTTGGACAGAAGTATTGCCACCACAACAATACCCAAACCTCCAAGCGCAAAAATACCGAGAGTCAATAGACGGGCATATTCGAGGACCTTATATGCGTCTGAAGAATTCTGCTGAAAAGCCAGCAACCAGTCGCCTCCCTTGAGGGGGGCCATTACGTGCATTATTTCTTTGCCACTTTCAAAGGAATGCTCAACATATCCAACATGATCCGGTCGAATCTTATCCCCTGACATAAATTCTATGAACGGGACTTTAGTCTTGCTGACTTCAAATCTCGGCTGAGTCTGGAATTCACCCTTGCGATTGAGAATGAAAGCAAACCCGGTCTTGCCTATCTGAATATTTTCGACCAGAGAGTTAAACGATTCGAAGTCAACGGTAGCCCTCATTATCCACTTTGTGCCGTCTTCACGTTCCCTGCGAACTGCAATGATGAAGTGTGGAACGCCTCTGAGGCCATAAAAAACATCGCTGACGTAAAGATCGGTGTCGATACTTTTCCTGAACCAATCAGACTTGGAATAGTCGGCATTCTTTAAACTGTATGGACCGGCATAAGCAATCTGTATTCCCTTATCGTTAACCAGCCCTATGTCCACGAATATCGATCCATACTCCTCCTGGAGCACCAACAGCCTCTCCTTCAGAAAAGCGTCGTTGTTCAACTGCTCGAAAGTAAAGATCCTGGCTAGTGACCTGATATTGGCCACCCGCTGTTTGAGAAAGCTGTCGATACTCTGCTGATGCTTCTTGATCAGTGTGACTACATGATCTGCAACTTTTTCCTTGTAGGAAATGTCGAAGAAATAACCAATAGTCACTGAAGCCAACATTAGCGGCATTATGGAGACTAGCACTATTATCAACACCATGTTTACAGTCAGCGATCTGTAGTATCTCGCATGCTCATTATGTTCCTTGGACACGTTCGAATTGCCATCTTTCATTGGGGAAACTCTCAGTTTATGTAGTCGCTTTGACGGCCAACGAGCCAGACAAGAAATGTATCAGACAAAATAACAATATCAGTTACAGTTCTTCCAATGACCTTTAGATGCATTTTACTCTCATGCTCTATCATAAACAACGAATAACAGATTTCATGGAAGTCGGAATGGAAATATAATACGGTCTTTGTTTCTCATGGCCACCAATTGACAATCCATGAGCGCCAACCGGTTGTCGTGACTTTTAGTGTCAAATGTCATCAGAAAGAGCTTCAGGAGTTTCAGCATCATCCAGAACCGGATCCGAAGCTGGCGACGAAGAATGAAAGCCTTTATTTTCCAGAATCCTTGATCTCATTTCGTTCAATATATCCGGGTTTTCTCTCAGGAAGTTTTTGACGTTTTCCCTTCCTTGTCCAATCCTGTCATCATTGTACGAATACCAGGCTCCCGATTTGTCAATTATTCCGGATTCAACCCCCAGGTCAAGAGTCTCTCCAGCAGCGGAAATGCCTTCGTTGTACATGATGTCAAATTCAACCTGTTGGAACGGCGGCGCCAATTTGTTTTTGACAACCTTTACCTTGGTTCGTGACCCTATTATGTTTTCACCTTCCTTGATCTGTCCGACACGCCTTATGTCCAACCTCAGTGATGAATAGAACTTCAGGGCGTTGCCTCCAGTTGTTGTTTCAGGATTACCGAACATGATCCCTATTTTTTGCCTTATCTGGTTTGTAAAAATCACGGCTGTGTTTGATCTGGAAATAGCGGCTGTGAGCTTTCTAAGCGCCTGAGACATCAAGCGAGCCTGAAGGCCCATGTGTGAGTCACCCATCTCTCCTTCTATTTCAGCTCGGGGCACCAAGGCGGCTACCGAGTCTATCACTACTACGTCCAAGGCTCCTGATCTGACCAGAATCTCTGTGATCTCAAGAGCCTGTTCTCCTGTATCTGGCTGAGAAACAAGCAGTTCATCCGTTTTTACGCCCAGTTTCTTGGCATAGTGGGTGTCAAGAGCGTGCTCCGCATCTACAAAAGCAGCGTACCCACCAGTCTTTTGGGCCTCAGCAATGACATGCAGACATAGAGTTGTCTTTCCCGATGACTCCGGACCGAAAATCTCTGTGATTCTGCCTCTGGGGATGCCGCCCACTCCTATTGCTATGTCAAGAGCCAGGGACCCGGTTGAAATAACCTTTATGTTCGGAATCAACCCTGCGTCGCCGAGCTTCATTATCGAGCCACGACCAAACTGTCTTTCAATCTGGCTCACAGCAATCTCTACCGCCTTGAATCGTTCATTTTCAGGAACAGCTCCTTCAAAGGATTCCTGAGTTTTCTTAGGCTTGGCCATTAAGTTTCCTTTCTGTTTGAGATCCATACAATTAACGCATTTTCAAGCTATTCGGTTTTATGAGCTAATTATGAGTCGCTTCTTATTAAAACAGCCTTTGCTAAATCGCAGGTCCACACTCCTGACACATTTTAAAATAAAACATAGTGATGTATGGTTTCAGCGTTATCTGATCATTATAACCACATCGCCGATACATGAAACAAAAAACTGCAAGCAGTGAGGTGATCCCTGGTTTGATTGAAATTAGTGGCGGCAAGGGTTTGTTGTATACGTTTTTGCCGGATAGCATGAGACCCTTGCGCCAAGGCTGATGGCCAAAGGAAAGAACCGACGACACATGAAAATTATTTCTGCAAGTAGACGCACCGATATTCCCGCCTTCTATTCAGACTGGTTCATGGACAGGGTAAGAGTAGGAAGCGTCAAGGTCATGTCACCGTTTAGTTCCAGAATTTCGACAGTGTCGCTTCTTCCAGAGGATGTCATGGGAATTGTCTTTTGGACCAAGGATGGACGACCTCTCATCCGGCATGTTCCAGAATTGAGGAATCGGGGCTACGCGATGTATTTTCTCTACACAGTAAACAATTTTCCGCATTTTCTGGAACCTCACGCTCCCAGTCTGCGTCAAACGTTAGAGACGATTGAAGACTTAGCCACACTCTTTGACAAAAGGGTAATCAGATGGCGTTACGATCCTGTTGTTCTGACTCCCGACTTTGGCTTGGAGAAATGCCTGGAAAATTTTAGTCATGTGTGTTCAATGCTGAAAAACTTCACTGACGAATGTCTGTTCAGCTTTTGTGACTACTACAAAAAGACGCGAAAAAAGATGTCCCAGCGCGGTATTGAGTATCTTGAGCCTCAAAAAAATGAAGCGATTAGAATGGCGCTTGAAATGTCTGATATCTCTGAGAGTCATGGAATAGGACTGAAATCCTGCGCGCATGATTTTTTGGTTCAGGGTTCGATCAGAAAAGCTTGTTGCGTGGACACGGGATTTCTGTTGAACCTTGTAGATAGCGCTGAGGCCGCCACTGAGTTGAAGAAGTTGAAGCCGGCTGGAAACAGACCTGAGTGCGGATGTGCGGAATCAGTCGATGTAGGAGCTTACAATACCTGCTATTTTGACTGCGTCTATTGCTATGCGACGACGACTCCACGTATAAACAGGGACGAATTCACAAGTTACATCAGGGGCCATGAATGCCTGGACCCAAGATGTAAACTTTTGACCACGGACGAAATCATAGATCAGTCCCCCAAAACGGCTTCGGATAGGTAGGCGCATTGGCTACAGCGCGTGAAAAAAGGGATAAATCAGGTTGTAAAAACCTCAAAACTGACTATTATGTTTACATGTTTTAGTCCAAGTTAAGCATTTAATGATAATCGATAACCTGAAATCATTCTGGAAGACACTTTCTCGCAGACAAGGATCGGCAAGTCATACCGATTCGTTCGAAGTAAGAGCAGGCGAGATGTCTGAGATTTTTGACGCTGAACCGGAAGTAGAACCCGATGTGACCTTCCGTGGCTACCGATCTCTGGACAGTGACAAACTGGACAGCCTTTTCAAGTATTGCGTCATCGCAGCCCTCATTTTACATTTTTCATTTATAGCGGTTATTCCATATTTGCAGAGCCTCTATGCGCCGAATCAGCTGCTCAGGCCTGGTGAGAAAGTTACGCAAGTCAGACTGGTAGAGCCTCAGAAGGAACAACAGGCCGTTGAACCTCCGCCTAAAGAGGCATCAGCAATATCCGACCGTGACCATACTGCGGTAAAGGAGAAGCTGCCAAAAATTCCTCCCGCTCCCAAGGCCCCAATAGGACGCATGGATGCCAACGATCAGCGGATGGCTTCTCTTGTTCCACCTGTCGCTCCGGAAAACCCGACCAAACCAAAAAAGGATACTCCTGAAAAACAGACTATGGAAGAAGACCTTCAAAAGAGCAGTCATCCTGATAAATCTGCATCTCTGCACAAGAAACGTGAAAAGGATCCTGCTTCGGAGTTGAGCAGGCCCCAGACTCCGAGAAGGAAAAATATCGACTTGCGTCCTACCCCGCAGGAAATAGCCAGGGGACTCTCTCAGGCTCCAGGTTCTACTGACTTTTTTCCTGATGGGGATGTTGAAGAAGCCGTTGTTGATATAAATACCCGAGAAGACAAGTTCTATTCCTATATGCTCCACCTCAAGAAGAAGATAGAGGGGGTATGGGTGTATCCCTCTTCAGCGGCAAAATCGGGACTGGGCGGAACCCTTGCAGTCGAATTTTCCATAGCCAAGGATGGCCAGCTGTTATACGTAAACCTTTTGGATTCATCCGGTCACACCATTCTGGACGAGTCGGCCATGCGTGCGATCAAGTCAGCTGCGCCCTATTTTCCTTTTCCCCCGAGGCTACAAGCCAAAAGACTCAAAATTCGCGCTAACTTCATCTACGTAACAAGCAACTATCTGCGAAACATCATGTGAGACACTTGCTGAAAATGACCAACATCTAATGACAGGGACTGGATGAAGCCCTGCTGGCCAACGCCTGTCTGAATCCCAAGGCTGGACCAACTACCTATGTCTCTGTAACTTGAAACTAATTCCTTATTAGAGTATCATAGCGCTATAAGCTTGAGCCGATGGATTTCATGAGAAATTTCCCGGTTCGCATTCTGTTTTGTTTTCGTCTGTGACGAAAATTTCCATTAAGGGTTGGAGGAGACCATGAGGACATTATGGTTGAGCGCCGTTTGCCTCGTCTGTTTTTTGGCGCTAAGCGTATTCGCTCTTGCTGAGGATTTCATGTGGAAGCTTGCCAGGATAGACACAGACAGCGTCACCTTGATCGGAGCCAACGACAGCAGGAAGATAGCAAAGATAGGCCAGAATGACAGGGCTAAAGTTGCCCCGTTACTCGGCAGGTCAGTAAAGGCTTATTTTGAAGACCTCAAAGGTGAACAATGGGTCGTCAAGCTTGAATCCTGGAAGTAACCGACATCTTCCGAATGAAAAAGAAAGGCGGATCCATTTTGAATCCGCCTTTCTTGCGTAAATCAGAAACTAGTTGGAGCTGTCAACAGGAAGAATCTCGTATGAGGTTCTGACTTCCTGACGTGCCGCCAATTCGTATTTTTTAAGTCTTTCCTGCATTTCTTTGACGCATGAGCCATCAGGGCATTTCTTGGAACCAAGTTCGATAGCCTTTTTCTGATGATCTAACGCCTTGAGGGAGTCACCCTGTTTGAAGAAAGCTTCTGCAAGAGTCTCCTGGAACACACCGTCGCTGTCACCCGACATCTGAATTGCTTTCTGTGCAAGTTCCATCGCCTTTGTCGCGTCCTGCAACTTCTCATCAGGGCAAGTAAGCAGGAACCATGCTGTATCCTGGATGGACCAGGCGTCATTTGGGCTCAACTTGGCAACTTTCTGGAAGTCGTTAGAGGCTTCTTTGCATTTGCCCATACGGCTAAGTATCCATGCCCTCAGTCTGAGGCCTTCCACAAAATTAGGTTTGCTCTTGAGCGCCTTGTCGATATCCTTGAGAGCTTTTTCCTGTTCCTGTGCTCTTGAGTAGAGATCCGCTCTCTGAGCGAATGCCCACGCATAACCGTTATCAAGCTCCACTGCCTTGGAGAAATCTTTCAAAGCTTCCGGATTCTGCTGTTTCATTTTGAAGATCACGCCACGCTGGCCGAATGCCGGAGCATATGTGGGCGCTTTTTTTACCGCTGCGTCTGCATCTGCCAGAGCTTTGGCCATATCGCCTAGCTGAACATATGCCCTGGATCTGCCTACCAGCGCGACAGCGTCGTCTGGACTGGCTTTGAGGGCCTTGTCAAAAAATACTACTGCTTTGTCATACTGCTTTTTTGCAATGGCGTCATTTCCCGCGGCTACATCAGCGCTGGTTTTAGGACCCATCAATTGATCCCACGGAAAAACAAACAGTGTCACAACTATCAGGACCGCCAAAACTGCGTAACCCATGAAGCTGTAAGCAGATGACCCTTTTTCACTCTTGATACTCAGTCGAACGTCGGATTCACAATTCTGATGATTCATACACATCACTCCTTAGATAATATCAAACGATGAATGGTAGGCGCTTTAACAGCGTTGCCCTTCCTGTCAGTCTAAATGGATTAAAAAAATCAAGCGGATTAAAGCCCCGGGCCATGAATGGCATCATTTAGGATGTATTGACTAAACAATACAGATTTTTAATTATATCTTAACAGTCGATTTTATCAATCACTATTTTAACTGATGTATCATCTAAGAGGTATCATGCGAACTGAAGTCAACGCCCCAAAATGGGGATCAATATCAATGATCCTGATAGATTACGGTGGTGTTTTAGCTGAAGAGGGCTTTAGGGAGGGCCTGTTTGCCATAGCGCGCAAGACCGGTCTGAATGAGCATAGTTTTTTTGATGTGGCCCAAGAGGCTGTCTACAGCTCTGGATACCTAACAGGTCGCTCCACTGAGAGCGATTACTGGAACACGGTCAGGCGGTTGACAGGAGTCAATCTCTCTGATGAGGTCATGAGGAAGGAGATCATAAGTCGTTTCCAGCTCAGACCTGTCATGCTGAAGCTTGTGAGGATGCTGAGGGAAAAAGGTTTGAGGATCGTTATTCTGAGCGACCAGACAAACTGGCTGGATGAACTGGATTCCAGAGACAACTTCTTTTGCCATTTTGATCATGTTTACAATTCCTTCAACATTGGAAAAGGCAAAAGGGACGCATCTATTTTTCCCGATATTCTGGGTCTAATGTCCATGAAGCCTCATGAGGTTCTATTTATTGATGACAATGAAAGCCACGTTGACCGCGCCGTGTCATCTGGGCTTTCAGGCATTACGTTTACAGAACCTGAAGACTTGATTAGTGAGTTACGAACCGGGGGACTGATCACAGAAGCTGAATCTGAACGAATAAAGATGATTACCTAGTCTTTTGATCAAGAGTTGCTCAGTGGGACGCGCTCCAGACGCGTCCCCGTGCGATCATTCAAAACCTCTTTGGATACTAAAAAAGGCCTGATCATGGTGTCTGACGAGACAATGAAGTGAAGGAACCCCCAGAAAAATCAGTCGAGATCACATTAATCTCTCTGGTAGTGTGTAACCGGCCTGAGCGACCAGATTCAAATCGTCTTCAATGCGCCTGCCCTTTGTAGTGAGGTAACCACCTATTATCATCCCGTTGGCTCCAGCGCGTAGCGCCAGACCCTGATAATCACCAAGGTTTTGTTCTCTGCCACCTGCTATCTTTATGGTAGCGGCCGGAATGATAAATCTGAACAGGGAGATTGTCTTTATGATCTCGAGAGGCTTGGGGGGAACAGCGTTTTCAAGAGGGGTCCCGGGTCTCGGGTTGAGTATGTTGATGGGAACGCAGTCTACACCAAGTTCAGCCAGGGTAAAGGCCATGTCCAGTCTCTGCGAGCTAGTTTCTCCCAGACCCAGGATGCCACCACTACATGCCGACAGACCGTTGGCAAGAACCTTCTTCACAGTTTCGACACGTTGTTCAAAGCTATGGGTGGTGCAAATGTTACCGTAATTTTCTCGCGATGTTTCCAGATTATGATTGTAACGGGTCACTCCAGCCGCCACAAGTCTGTCAGCGCGGTCATCGCTGAGAAAACCAAGAGACGCGTCGAGCTTTATGTCAACGCTTCCCTTCACTTTTTCCAAAGCGTCTGTCAAGATATCAAATTCCCTATCGCTGAGGGCCCCACCACTTGTGACTGTACAGAAACGTGTCGCTCCCCAGTTGTAAGCAGAAACAGCCGCTCCCATTATTTCATCAGCAGATCGTAAGCCATAAATATCACAGGAGGTCTTGTGCTTGCCTGATTGAGCGCAAAATGTGCAGTCTTCGGAGCACCGACCCGATTTGGCATTTATTAAAGAACACGAATCAAATTCGTGACCCTTGAAATGGATCCTCAGCCTGTCCGCCGAAGCAGCCAGGGCCATAATCAGGTCATCAGGCGTATTAAGCAATTGTTCCGCTTCAGACCGTGAAATCGATCCTCCAGCGAGAATACGTTCTTCAATCGAATTAATCAAATTTAATAGAGAATGATCATGCATTGTTGTTCAGGCCTCCTCCAGTTCGCTCCAACATAAATACAACAGGTGAACCCAAAAATCCACAGACAGTCATGCCTGAGCGCCATCCTTCATTTCTCAGGAATTATATTCACCTACTTGACATGCCCCGTTGAGTGCTTAACTGAGTCATAGAAAGAAGTTGGACGGTGTAAAGAGAATCGTCCAGTTTTCAACCTGTGTGAAATTGTCAGTCTGATTTTTGGAAAACTAACACCACATGGGAGCGAAAAATAGTAGCTAACCAGTCGAGAAAGGAGCGCTGAACATGTACCTATGGCGAAGCGGTGGCCTACGAAGAGGCGACTTAGACATGTTGAGGAGAATAGATAACATTTTCAGCCTGATGAGCAATCCGGGAGGATTGACGGCGCGTCCGGCGTGGACTGAGTCGAGGTTGTTTCCTCTGATGAATGTCAAAGAGAAATCGGACTCGTTTCTTGTTTCAACTGAATTGCCTGGAATGAAGATTGAAGATGTTGAGCTCAAAATCGAGGGAGATACTCTGACCGTAAAGGGTGAGCGAAAAGCTGAAGAATTACCATCAGGGGCAAGTTATCACCGGCGAGAGATCGCATCTGGGCCTTTTCAGAGGAGTCTTACCCTGCCGTCAAAAATCGATACCGAGAATGTTTCGGCTTCATACAAGAATGGGATACTGGTAGTGACTCTACCCAAGGAAAAAAGGGTCCTGCCCAAACAGATCAAAATAGTGTCGGATTAGTCTGGAGTAAAGGGAGGATTTGAAATGACAACCGATTCTCTCCAAACGCCAGAGAAGACTGGCGTAGATACAGGGAAAGGCGAGTTGACACACGAGGGTGACTTCTTCACACCGGCGGTTGACATATACGAGACTGGCGATGAGATAATGATGATCGTTGATTTACCGGGCGTCAAACCTGAGGATCTGGATATCGATCTGAGCGAAGACACTCTGACGGTGGTAGGTAAAGTGACCGAAGTCGAGGAAGAAGGCACTGATCTCCTGGTCGAATACAGGGTAGGCCATTATTACAGGTCGTTTCTGATGACCGACGTGGTAGACAGGGCATCAATTTCGGCAAATCTCACGGATGGTAAACTGAGGCTCAGACTGCCAAAGGCAGCCAAGGCAATTCCGAGAAAGATACCTATTACAGCGACATAAGGATTTTAGGCGCAAAACAGAACAATAATAGAATAAACCAGTTTTTTTCTACACGGGCATTGACAAAAGCTCCAGGAATGAATAATTCTATAGGGCTAATGTTGATGCTCGTTTTTTGTTCGTAAGAAAATTATCTTTCAGGAGACGCAATATGAATTATCCGGTTGTATCATCAAATCAACTTGATCATTTCCTGAGCCAAGTTAGAAAGATACAGCCTCTGACAGCTGAACGGGAGTTTGAACTTGCCGTGCAGCTGAGTAATACCGGCGATGTAGAGGCTGCTCACGAACTCGTAGTGTCCCATTTGCCTTTTGTGGTCAAGGTAGCTTTTCAATACAGACATTACATGCTTCCGGTGCAGGATCTGGTTCAGGAAGGAACCATCGGGCTGATGAAGGCGGTAAAACGTTTTGATCCGCACAAAGGCTTCAGGCTGGTTTCTTTTGCAGTCTGGTGGATCAAGGCCTACATCAAGAATTACATCCTTCGATCATGGAATCTCGTAAAATTGGGGACTACCCAGGCCCAGAGAAAACTGTTTTTCAGGGTTGGTGACATAGGAGAGCATCGTGACGAAGAGTCGCGATCTTCCAGGATTGATGAACTTGCTGCCCAGTTAAAGGTAAAGACTGACGATGTAATTGAGATGGAAGCGCGGGTTAGGGCCAGGGATTGGTCTCTGAACGAAACATTTGGTAATGATAATGATCTGAGCCCCATTGAATTGCTGGAGGATGAGACATCCAATCAGGAAGCCCTCATGATAGAAGCCGAGTCCGAGAAAGAGTTGTCTGAGACTACAGCGAAAGCTCTCGAGAAACTTGATTCGCGCGAACGCTTCATTGTTAGCAAAAGATTCATGGATGAAACTCCATGGACTCTTCAGAAACTTGGAGATCACTTCGGAACAAGTAGGGAAAGAATGAGACAAATCGAGAAGAGAGCCCTCAAGAAACTGAAAAGAGAGTTTCTTCCGCTTGTTACAGCTGCCACTGCCTGACAGGCCAACTTCGTATATACTGGAAGCCGGAGACGTCATTGATGTTTCCGGCTTTTTTGCTTAAAAAATGATCCCTCCCCACATATCAGGCCCATGCATTGGCCATCTTGACAATTTAGGCGTCTCGCATTATTCCCATCTAGGTTGACTACAGTCGGCCATGCATGTTCATCTACGACCTCCGGTTAATAATGCCTAAAAATATCATTATCTTCCTGTTGATCCTGCTTCTCGTCGCTCCAGGCTACAGCATCGCCTCAGGAAATATTTTGATACAGTCAGATGTTGTCAGTGAGTTGTCCACATCTGAAAACAGTTTCTCCAGGAGCCCTGACAGGAAGAAAATCTCTACAGTTTCCCAGGCGACTATCCTGCCATCTCAGAAAGCCGCATCCAGCCTTGGATCCGAACAACTCAAACTCCTCGAGTTGATAAATCGTCAGTTGGATATCCTTCAGCCTTTGGTTGAGCAGGAGACACCTCTCATGATGAATGTAGTCTCCGCTATGGACAGGCTGGAAGCTGAGGCCTGGCTAACGAGTTTCATATCTCTGAAACCGCTGAATTGCCCTGTAAAAAGACAAAAGGAGTGGATTGAATCCATAATCGCTGGAGTTGAAAACAATCACTTACCGTTGTGCAGGGAAATTCTGGCTCTGGTGGCATGCATCATTTCAATTGAATCCGGTTTTCACGCTGACCCACTGGCGATAGATCCAGCAGGTGGAGAAGACATGTCTACAGTTCTGGAAAGGGCGGAACGGGATATTTTTCAGAAACTGGGTTCCCTGATGTCCGTTCCGCCTGTACCTCATTACTATCAACTCTACAGGGAGAGATACTATCCCATGGTTCTTGCCTGCAAGACAGAGGGAGACGTGGAGGTCGTTGCCAGAAAAGTTGTTGAGGATCTCAAGAAGGATGTAATGTTTCTTCCGGATTTCATGAAGGCCATAGTCGACAGGGAATTGGATCGGGTGAAGAATGTCATTCGAACCAAGGGATCGATGCAGCTCAATTTTCCCAGAGCTGTTCAGGTCATGAAAGCCCGAGGGGACGAATTTACTGAAGATGAGCTCAGGGATTACATGTATACGGTCAACGGCGGAGTTGACGTTGGTGTGGCTGCCCTGAAACCCATGTTTGTACAGTATGCGGCACGTTATGGATCTGCTGGAAATAGGTCATGGCTATTCTTTGTTGGAATGGATTATCATTATGGACCTTTCTCGAGTCGAAACATGATGGAACAGGTCAGGATAAGAGATTTGTCAGGCAGGGATATTGCCATAGACGGAGACTTCCTGAACTATGACAGTTCCGGATTGCCGGGTAACAAGGAATCTGACACTCTGAAAGCTGCCGCCTCCTTCCTTCCCCGGGTTGCAAGACCCGAACTTTTTCAGAATTTTCTTCTTGAGAAGTTTCCTCACTACATCTACACCGATACCCACAAGAGGGTAATGTCTGCGTATGAATCGAGGTTCGGCCCCAGTCCATTCGCCATCATAGGAGAGCTGTGGATGGGGGAGGGCGCACAAATAAAGCATGGGGCGACCTGGAAGACCCAAAATTATCTCAAGAAACTGGACAAATACCTGAACGCTATCCCCTGGGATTCCTTAAACTAAATCGAAGGATGAACTCAACAATCAATTGTTGACACTTTTCCCTAATTATGCGAATATTAGGGCGTTTAAAGCTCGGTCATCGTGAGGCAATGGGGATAATCTGTTGTTGAAAAAAACTTTCATAACAATTTTGACATTTTCAATGCTGTGCGCATCATTCCCCCATGCGATGGCTAATACAACCTTGGCGAAGGATCAATCCGCTGAGTGGTCTGCTCTTGTTCACGAAGACAATTCATTGGTGTCCAGTGTTCTCTACATTCCCTACATGGTGGTTTCTATACCCTGGAGACTTATAGACGGTATATTGAACCCCAAGCCAACCTCGAAGGCGACAATGCCTCCGGCAGCCCACAAGGCGCCCCCAGTACAGCCCTGAACTAAAAAAACCTTTTAATCTGGAACCATTTTCCAATAATCCACCTTAACCTTGGCGATAGTCGCGAGCCCACGTAGGCGTCTGAAAGTTTTTTTATGATCTCTGACTGCGTGGGGTAGGGATGCAGCGTCGCCGATAGAGTTTTTAAACCGGTTTTAGAAGTAATGGCCAGGCTGAGTTCACTTATGAGGTCCCCAGCTCCTTTTGCGACAACAGTTGCTCCAAGTATTCTGTCACCACGATTGGCTAAAAGAATCCTTGCAAAGCCCTGTTGGCTGTCATCAGTTCTTGCGCGATCAATGTCGGACAACTGCACAGTGATGGTCCTGGTTCTGATTCCTTTGGCGCGAGCTTCAGCTTCATTCAGCCCTACGTGAGCAATCTCCGGGTCAGTGTATATGCACCATGGTATCACAAGATCACTGACCTTTTTCGATCTGAAGAAGAGAGCATTCTGAACGACGATTCTGGCCGAGGCGTCAGCGGCATGAGTAAATTTATATTTCATGCAAACGTCTCCGGCAGAGTATACGTTTGGATTTGTGGTCTGAAGATAATCGTTTACTGAAATCCCACTGATCGGATCAAACTTCACCTCTCCGATTTCCAGCCCAATATCCTGAACATTTGCTGATCTTCCAGAGGCGACCAGGATCTGGTCTACTTCTATCTGATCCGAAGCCCCACCGGATTCAAACGATATGGTTTTCGAGCCATTTTCAGAAATTATGTTTGAAAGGCTAGCATTGAGTTTTAAATGGATTCCTTCACTCAGGAACTGTTTCTGAAGAATATCCGCCGCATCAGGATCTTCACGATCCAGTATGTGAGCATTCTTGTGGAACAGTGTCACCTTCGAACCGAGTCTGACAAAAGCCTGAGCCAACTCGCAACCGATAGGGCCGGCGCCAATGATAGCCAGTCTTTCAGGAAGGCTCTCCAGTTCAAAAACAGTTTCATTCGTGAGGAAGCCTGCTTCTCTCAGGCCTGGAATATCAGGTATAAAAGGTCTTGTCCCAGTAGCTATGACAGCTTTTCTGAATTTTAGGGAAGAATCTCCGACAGTGATCTCATTTTTGCCAGTCAGGTGGCCCGCTCCAAAAAAGATATCAACCCCAAGCCTGCTGAACCTCTGAGCCGAATCATTTATGGCGATTTCAGCCCTTGTTCGTCTGACTCGTTTCATTATCAATTCAAAATCCGGCCTTACATTCCCCTCGATCTCAATGCCGAATCTGCCTGAAGAAGCTGCCTCGTAACAGGCTCTTGCAGACCTGATTAAGGTCTTGGACGGCACACACCCAAAATTGAGACAGTCGCCACCAAGCAAACGCCTTTCGACAAGCGCCACCTTGGCTCCAAGTCCCGAGGCGATGGCGCATGTGACCAATCCGGCAGTTCCAGCGCCCATGACGACAATGTCGTAGAGCGGTGAGGGAACAGGATTTGTCCAGTCATCCGGATGCACAAGCGCCAGGAGTTCCAAGTTGTGTTCATCACGATGAGATTCCGTTTCCAGATGGTTCATTTTCCCCCCGGTTTCGGCATAGCGTGTCCGAGTTCCTCTTGAGGGTGGTCTCCCTGTTTATTCTGAACCTCGCGAATACTTCTGGTAGCAATCCTGGTTGCAAACAGCGCGACTGCTACAGTGGCGGCCAATCCTAGCCAGAAAAATACCTGGCCCGCCAGACCGCTTTCAACCTTTCCGGATGCTACTTCAGCCAAAGAACGCGCTGCCGAGCCAAGATAAACGTACATCAATGCGCCCGGTATCATTCCCAAGGCTGAGGCCAGCGCAAAATTCCTGAATGTGACGCGAGTCAGTCCCAATGCGTAGTTCATGAAATTGTACGGAAACGCAGGGCTGAGCCGCAACAAAAATACCAACTTGAAACCTTCACGCGCTATAGCTTCGTCCATAGCCATGAAACGTGGATTAGCAGAGATTTTTCTGGCAACCCAGTCACGCGCAATATTACGGCCTATCAAGAAAGCGGCGCAAGCTCCAATTGTGGCTCCGCTCCAGGCGGTAACGAAACCGACAGGAACGCCAAAAAGAAAACCGGCGCCCAGTGTAAGAACCGAACCGGGAAGGAAAGCCACCGCTGCGACAACATAGAATAGGAAAACGATACCAGGAGCTGCGGCTCCAAGGTTCTGAGCCCAGTTCAGTATGTCCACAACCCATTGTTTGAGTGGCGCAAAAACAAGAAAAGCAGTAATCACAGCAATAAGGGAAATAGCGATCGCAATTTTTTTCATTCTTTGTGGATCCCCGTTATTCTGTGAGATCTCCTTATGTTCCGTCATCTTGATTTGCTCCTCCTCAACTATGCATCATCAGCTGGTTTGCCATGACCGGCACAACTCATCAGAAAGTGGCGGCCTATGTGATGGAATCCCCTGGAAACGAGGCGCAGAGTTAGTGATCCCGCAGATCTGTCAGATGAATCAGATTTTACAATCCCGCAAATTTGTTTTAAACCTTGACAGAAGGCGGCTTTAATGTGATTATACCAGATGTGCCGAAGTGGCGGAAGTGGTAGACGCGCCAGGTTCAGGGTCTGGTGGGCGCAAGCCTGTAGGAGTTCGAGTCTCCTCTTCGGCACCAGTAGCCTTTCCTCAATAATCTTCCACGTCTGAGCGGTGTTACTCCCCTATTTCTTCTTCAGAGTTGGCCCCACACTGATTCTTCGGGCGAGCGCTGTCTGGCGCATATTTCGCTCTAAAGAGTTCCAGAAACTTTCCACAGAGTCATTAAAATCCTTCTCATTAAAAACTTCCAGAGTGACCACTCCTCTAAAGTGCTTATTGACAATATCCACAACCGGATCAAGCTTTGTAAAATTCACGACCGAAAGACTCTTGTGATCAGTGACGTCGAATCCATGTAAGTGAATTACGCGAGTCCTCGGGAGCCACCTCTGCATGTAGGGCATGGGATCCAAGCCTTTTTTCCAGAAATGTCCAATGTCTATACATTGTGATACCGGTAAAGAGTCCGTTATGTGATCCATAAGTGACGGCGCCTGAGATTCTATGTTCTCGATGCAAAGCTTGCTCGGATCTCCTATGGCGTCAATGAGGATTTCCAGAGACTTGATCGACTGTCTTTCCCAGATGGAAACGTGCGAAGACGCCCCCAGTTCTGATGATTCCAGGTGGCATACGTAAGCAAACGGTCTTAGTCTCCTGGTTCCGCGTATGACCTTGATGGTTTTGTCAATGCATGGGTCATGATCAGCGAGGAAGACATTTAATGGTAAATGAACAGTGTAGGTCATGTCGTATTTGTCGGCCAGTTCAATCATCTCATCAAGTTCAGCCTCAGTGGGTAAACTGTCCCAACGTTCATCCATCTCAAAGATAACCAGTTCTATGTCCTGTGTGTGACCGGCCAGATTACGAACATTAGTGATTATGTCGGCTGGATAAATGTATGATGTTGTCCCTAATCTCATTAATTTTTTTTATCTCCAGGATGCTACGATTAGAACTAAGGTTTCACTCAGTTCACAAGACGCTCCAAGCACGTCGCCATTGATGAAACCAAGTTTTTTTTCGGCAAATCGTCTGAAGAAGATAACTCCCACACATGCAGCCAGGAATGCGGCGATTCCGACCAGACCGCACATGAGAACAACTGGCAATGTTAAAACCCAGACGCACATGTAAGTGGAAGAATCGACTCCAGAGGCAAAGGAACTTGCCATTCCGGGATTCATGCTACCATAGTTTTTGAAACCGGCAATCAATAAACTGCGTCCTGTAACAGCGGCTAACATGAGTTCTGCATAGCTTACCAGCCCGGAAGCCAGACAGGCGATTTTTAATCCCAGAATCAAAAACAGAGCCATGGCTCCAAATGCCCCCAGCCTGCTATCTTTCAGGATTTCACGCCGTCTTTCTTTTGTTACAGATGCGCCGAAAGCGTCCCAGCAGTCTGTCCAACCGTCAAGATGAAGACCGCCCGTCAAAAATATCCACGACCCAACTACGATCAGGGCGACCACGCCAGGAGGAAGGAAGGGCTCAAGCAAAAAGTAAATCAACGCCAGAACGGATCCCAGCAGAAGCCCCACTACAGGGAAGGCCCATGCCGCTTTTCCCACCTCCCTCAGTTCGGAAAAAGGATTTTTCCCAAAGCTGATTATCGTCAGGAAACCGAGAGCCACATTCAGGGACTTGAAGATGTGCAATATCCAACCCGCTTCATTTTATTTTAATTACCGAGCGCAAAAGATTTATCAATCGATCTGTTTTAGCAAATTACTATATATTAACTCCGCCTGACTGATCAACTCGATCTCATTCTCATAATAGGTTCGAACATAGTTGTCTCTCAGCGGTGAGTCGGCAAACCAGAGATTCAGTATATCCGCATCTACTTCAACGTGGAACTGGAGGCCGTAGGCCCGATTAAACCTGAAGGCCTGGTGCGGGCAAGCATCTGAATAGCCCAGTAAGGCGCCGGACTCGGGAATATTGAACATGTCTTCGTGCCACTGAAATACTCTCAACGGATTTTCACATCCATCAAACAATGGGTCCAGCACACCGGCGGTCGTTAGATTTACAGCGCCCCAACCAACCTCTTTGGCGGGCGATGATACAACACTGGCTCCCAGGGCCTTTGCGATCATTTGGGCTCCGAGGCATATCCCTATCACCCTGGAGCCGTTGGTCACAGCGTCTCTCAGGAATTCGGTCTCCTCAGCGAGAAAAGGGTATTCATCCTCCTCATAGACGTTCATTTCTCCACCCATTGACACTATCAGATCGTATGCGCCTGGTGTTTTGTTAAGTCGACATCCCTGATGCAGCCTGGCTTCCTCAATCAGCCATCCCTGTTTTCTGAGAAATTCAGCTAACGTGCCACCATGCTCTTTTTCCATATGTTGAATAACCAAGGCCCTCATGAGTTTCAATCCCCCAGATTAGTGTCGCAATACCTGTTGGTTATCGGCAACCGCCTGTCCCTTCCAAACGCTTTAGGAGTTATCTTGACGCCTGGAGGGGCCTGTCGCCTCTTGTACTCGTTGATGTCGACCAGGCGTCCCACCGCCCGAACTGTATCCGAGTCGTATCCCTTTATTTCGTCGGGAGTTTTGTCCTCCTCAACGTAAGCTTTCAGTATTGGATCCAGCACAGAATAGGGTGGCAAGGAATCCTCATCTTTTTGATCCGGACGAAGTTCAGCTGATGGCGCCCTGTTGATTGTTGTGTGAGGTATCAACTCCCTGCCGGAACGCTCGTTGATGAAATGAGACAATTCATAGACCAGAGTTTTGGGAACATCCTTGATTAGGGCAAAGCCACCTGCCATATCCCCGTAAAGAGTGCAATAACCGACTGCGGTCTCGCTTTTGTTCCCGGTAGTTAGTACCAGCCAGCCGAAACGGTTGGAGAGAGTCATCAGGATTGCGCCGCGAATCCGCGCCTGGAGATTCTCGTATTCAACTCCCAGTGGGCCTTTGCCCAAGGCATCATCAAGAGTGTCCATGAACGCCTTGAGAATTCCCTCGATCGGGGACGATATCAACTTTATGCCAAGTCTATCGGCCAGGACAACAGCGTCAGAAAGAGTCTCATTGGAAGTAAACCGCGATGGCATAGTGACTCCGGTCACATTTGCCGGACCAATGGCCTCGCAGGCAATAGCCGCGGTAAGAGCGGAATCAATTCCTCCACTGAGGCCTACAACAGTCTTCCTGAACCCGTTTTTTGCGCAGTAATCCTTTAGTCCAAGTTTGAGAGCCTCAAATATCTCTTCTACCGATCCGAGCTCTCGTGACACGCGGTTTTCAAGGACTTCAAGGGGTCTGGATGCAAAAGTATTCAGAATAACGGGTTCATCAATGCATGTAACTGTGCCTGTCTGACTGGAGGAAGCTTCAAAAGACAGATCAGTGACAAGCAAATCCTCGGTAAACCTGTTTGCAGTAGCAATGATTTCCTGCTCAGGTGAGACCACCATACTACCACCGTCAAAAACGAGCTCATCCTGCCCACCTACAAGGTTGTTAAAGCAGACAGTCGATCCGGTGGTCTCTGCAAACCTGCCTATGATCTTTTTCCTGAGTTCATACTTTCCTGCATGGAAGGGAGAAGCCGAAATATTGATGGTCAATTGGGCGTGGTTTGCCGCCACACAGGATTCTGAGCCTGAACCCGGAATCCAGATGTCTTCACAAATTGTGACGCAAACATTTGTTCCCCCGAGTTCAAATACCATGCATCGATCTCCTGGTGTGAAATACCTTTTCTCATCAAACACGCCGTAGTTCGGTAGTTCGAGCTTTTTGTACACACCCACAACCCTGGAGTCATGAATCACAGCGGCTGAATTGAAAATCCTGGCCCCGTCGAAGTGCGCATACCCTATCACAGCCGTAATGCCTAAACATTTACTCACTATGAGCTGCAGGGCCTTCTCGTTGTCTTCAAGAAACCTGCTTTTTAGCAGAAGGTCCTCAGGCGGATATCCAGAAATTGCCAGTTCAGGAAATGTGACTACATCGGCTTGCAAAGATCTGGCCTTCGTAATGTAGTTGACAATTTTGATCATGTTACCCTTGATATCTCCAACTGTAGGGTTGATCTGCGCCTGAGCTATTCTCAAAGTGTTCAACCTGGCCTCCGCTGGATGGTCTGCATTCACTAGTGGTGAAGAAATGGTTATCATGGAGTTGCGGTCCGAATGGCAACAAAATAATAAGCCACGGCTTACAAAAACAGGCGCCGTGGCTCATCCGGTTTACATTTAATTTTCTGACCCTGAAAGTCAGCCAGCCGTCAATAGATTAAATGTCGTAATACAGTGCAAATTCGTAAGGATGCGGTCTCATTCTTACTGGATTCAGTTCAGAATTTGTCTTGTATTCAATCCACATCTGGATGGCGTCTTCAGTAAATACATCGCCTTTGAGCAGGAACTCATGATCGTTTTCGAGTGCTTTCAGGGCTTCAGCCAGGTCACCCGGGGTTGAAGGAACATCTTTGAGCTCCTCAGGAGACAGAGCGTATATGTCTTTATCCAGAGGCTGACCCGGATCAATCTTGTTTTCTATACCATCCAGGACTGCCATCAGAAGAGCGCTGAAGGCCAGGTAACCGTTGCACGACGGATCCGGGGTCCTGTACTCAATGCGTTTTGACTTCGGTGATGCGCTGTACATCGGGATACGGCAACATGCCGAACGGTTACGTGAAGAATAAGCGAGATTAACCGGAGCCTCGAAGCCCGGAACAAGTCGTTTGTACGAGTTGGTAGTCGGATTGCATATTCCGCAAAGAGCAGGGGCATGTTTGAGAATGCCTCCTATACCCCAAAGAGCTTCCTGTGACAGTCCAGCATACTTGTCACCGGCAAACAGAGGATTGTTACCGTTCCATATACTGATGTGAGTATGCATTCCCGACCCATTGTCCTCAAATAGAGGCTTGGGCATGAAAGTGACCGTTTTCATGTGTCTCTTCGCAACGTTTTTCAGCACATACTTGAACCACATCAGTTGATCACCCATCTTTACGAGGGGACCAAATTTCATGTCTATTTCACTCTGTCCGGCAGTCGCCACTTCGTGGTGCTGACACTCTATGGTTATGCCAAGGCTCTCCAGGACCATAACCATTTCCGTCCTGATGTCCTGAAGCGAATCTGTGGGAGATACAGGGAAATATCCCTCCTTGTGCCTTGGCTTGTAGCCAAGATTAGGTTCCTCTTCCCTGCCTGTATTCCAGCAGCCCTCTATGGAGTCAACCTGATGGAATCCATGATTTGACCCATAACTGTATCGGACATCATCAAAGATGAAAAATTCTGCTTCCGGTCCAAAATAAGCTGTGTCGCCGATCTTGGTGTACTTGAGATAGGCTTCAGCTTTCTGGGCGATGTTGCGCGGATCTCGTGAATACTTTTCTTTTGTCATAGGATCAAAAATGTTGCAGATCAGTGATAGAGTCGGATGCTCCATGAACGGATCCATTATAGCTGTTGCAGGATCGGGAATTACAAGCATGTCCGAAGCATGAATGGGCTGCCAGCCTCTTATTGATGATCCATCGAATCCAAAACCCTCTTCAAAAGAGTCTTCTTCCAGCTCATGAAGAGGAACGGTAAAATGCTGCCACATTCCGGGAAAATCCATGAATTTGAGATCAACCATCACCGCATTGTTTTCTGCGGCATACTCTAAAACCTGTTTTGGGTCCATCCTGCACTCCTTGTTCCTTATTGAGTCTAGTATCCAATAAATGTTTACGCTCACTGAGGCTATCCCTGTCAGTTATGACTTATTCCCGCCAAGGTGGCGAGTTAGATGGCGTCCAGGTCTTTCTCGCCTGTCCTTATCCTGACAACTGTCTCAACGGGCGTTACAAAAATCTTTCCGTCTCCTATGCTTCCAGTTTTTGCAGCAGCGATGATCTTGTCTATCACCTGGGGTACCATATCGGACATGACTACCAACTCTAGTTTGACCTTCGGTAAGAAATCCACCAAATATTCTGCCCCACGATATATTTCCTTGTGACCTTTCTGTCGACCAAAACCCTTGACCTCGGTTACCGTCATGCCATGAATACCAACCGATTGTAACGCTTCCTTAACGTCGTCAAGTCGAAACGGTTTTATGATTGCCTCTATTTTTTTCATTTCTGGTTTCCTCTCCGGGCTAAACTAGTTGTAACGACATCCAGAGCCTGTGCTTTACCGTAAGATCGATCCAGATCTTCCAGATCTTGAACCTTACATTTTTGAAAAACAGAGCAATCTGTATGCCAAGTCTCGTGTTAGACCTGATGAACTGTACAAGACTGTGTAAGTATTAACTAAAACCGCTTTTATGTTTCCTGGAAGAAGTCTGCCTGTGGCAAACACGTTACATTTTGGTTATTTTTCCACTAAAGAGCTACATTTTGGTAACAGTCAAGACCACCGCATTCCTACTGCTGATACGCGTCGTCACCCATCGGCTTTATCATTCGCTTCATAGAGCGTCTTCATCACGTTCACCAGTCCTGATCCTTACAACAGTATCGACCGGTAACACAAATATCTTTCCGTCGCCTATGGTCCCAGTCCTCGCAGCCGCTATCACCTTTTCTATAACCCTCTCGGTCAAGTCTGACTGAATAACCATTTCTATTTTGATCTTCGGGAGGAAATCCACCAGGTATTCGGCTCCACGATAAATCTCCTTGTGGCCCTTCTGTCGGCCGAAACCTTTGACCTCTGTGATTGTCATGCCCTGAACACCTATGGAGTGAAGAGCCTCTTTTACGTCATCCAGCTTGAATGGTTTAATTATGACTTCTATTTTCTTCATGGTTAACCCTCGGTAATGGAATTCTGTTGAAAATGTTACCTGTTTTTGAGTTTTTTATAATCCAGAATGCCTCCAACGATTATAGGCTCAACTGATTAAATGTTATAAGCGTTTTCCCCGTGTTCCGAAGTATCGCATCCAACAAATTCGTCTTCCTCTGAAACTCTGAGACCTACTATAGCCTTGATCACATAAAGCAGGACAAGGGTGACGACAAATGAGTAGACCATGGTAACCAGCACTGCCACTATCTGAGTCCATAGCTGGCCGGGGTTTCCAAAAAACAGTCCGTCACTGCCGGCCGCGTTGATCGCTTTTGATGCGAACAGACCCGTGGCAATAGCGCCCCATATTCCGCCGACACAGTGAACACCAACAACATCCAGAGCGTCGTCGTAACCGAGCGAGTGTTTGGCCAGGACTGCGAAGTAGCAGATCGCTCCAGCAACCAGCCCTATGATGACTGAAGAGACGGGGCCAACGAATCCAGCCGCAGGAGTTATCGCTACCAGCCCTGCGATGGCTCCGGATGCTATACCCAGAGTGGTCGGTTTGCCCTTGACTATCCATTCTACAAAAACCCAGCTAAGAGCTGCCGCAGCAGTAGCCATGTGCGTCACAACGAATGCCATAGCCGCACCTTCACTTGCTGACAGGGCGCTACCGGCGTTAAACCCGAACCAACCGAACCATAGCAGACCTGCGCCCAGCAGTGTCAACGTAAGGTTATGCGGAATCATCGGCGTAGAGCCATATCCCTTTCTGTTACCCAAAACAAACACACACGCCAAAGCCGCTATTCCCGCATTGATGTGAACAACCGTTCCACCGGCAAAGTCCATTGCGCCCATGCCGCTTAACCACCCGCCAGGACCCCAGACCCAATGCGCTACCGGGCAATATACCACCGTAATCCACAGGAACATGAACAACGCAAATGCGCTGAATTTCATCCTCTCCGCGAATGCGCCGGAAATAAGCGCGGGCGTTATGATTGCAAACATGCACTGAAAAATCATGAATGTTGTTCCAGGAATGGTCATTGTTTTGGAAGAATCGAGTAAATCCGGGAAAAGATCGGATCCTATTCCATTCAAACCAAAATAGTTCATTCCACCAATCAGACCGCCGAAAGCGTCTGGCGCAAACGACAGACTGAAGCCATAGAACAACCAGATTATTGATGCCAGTCCCATGACAAAAAAACTATGCATCATCGTAGAAAGAACGTTTTTGGAGCGCGTCATCCCTCCGTAGAACATTGCCAAACCCGGTGTCATCAATAAAACCAGAGCGGCGGATACCAAAACCCATGCATTGTCTGCCTGATTCATCTGTTTTTACCTCCGTAAATATTTTGAAGACTGGTAGGTCTTCTTTAGACTTGAATCTGATTTCGAAAGCCTTCCAGGCGACTTTCCGAATCAAAAGCAAATCGTTTTGACATGCATCTGTTCGACACAGGTCTATGAGCAATGAAGGCGCCAACAGTTGTCGGGCTATGCAAGGTTCCGATAATAAAAGGAATACTCGGAAGATTCGGTTTGGGCGCTGTTTTGTAGCCCACATAAAACCTACTAAAATGTAATGTTATGAGGTCCCAGTTACCTTATTGTACGGAATCTTTTCGGCTCTATCTGGTATTTCCTGACCCTCAATCCGATTACGCGTTCACTGATTCCCAATGCGCGCGCGGCCTTGGCCTTGTTGCCGCCGGCGGTCTTGAGCGCGTCAACCAGAAGTTCGCGTTCCATGGAGTCCAGAGTAGTATCCAGAGCGCCATTGCTTAGGGTCCCGCTTGTCTGGGCCGTCTGAAGGGTTGGGGGCAGGTGGTGGGAATAGATGACCTTGTCTGAGCTTAGAAGCACTGCTCGTTCGATGCAGTTCTCCAGCTCTCTGACATTTCCGGGCCAGTGGTAGCTCATGAGCATGTCTATTGCGGGGGTGGAGATGCGTAAAACTTCTTTCATGTTAGCCTTGCTGAATTTCTCCACAAAGTAATCCGCCAGTAAAAGGATGTCTGTTTTTCTCTCTCTCAGGGGTGGAACGTGAATAGGGAATACGTTCAGTCTGTAGTAAAGGTCCTCACGGAATCTGTTTTCTTTAATCAGTTGCTCCAGGTCCCTGTTTGTAGCAGTTATTATCCTCACGTCCGTCTTAATGGTGGACGAACCGCCGACCCTCTCAAATTCCCGTTCCTGGAGGACCCTCAGAAGTTTGATCTGTGTTGTTGGTGACAGGTCTCCTATCTCATCCAGGAATATTGTTCCTCCGTGAGCCAGTTCGAATCGACCTTTTCTGGTGGCTATAGCTCCCGTGAAGGCTCCGCGCTCGTGTCCGAATAGCTCGCTTTCAACTACGCTTTCCGGCAAAGCTCCGCAGTTGACCTTTATGAACGCCTTGGCTGATCGTGGGCTGTTAAAGTGGATAGCATGAGCAACAAGTTCCTTGCCTGTGCCACTTTCACCCCTTATCAGGACCGTAGCGTCACTCTCGGACACCTGTGCGATGAGGTCATAGACCAGTTGCATACTTTTTGACTTGCCAACAATATTGGACGGACGAAACCGGTCCTTGAGCTGGGTCTGGAGCCTCATGTTTTCCTCCAGCAGCCTGTGACGCTCTTCCTGAGCCGACCGTCTCAACCTGACAGCCTGTGAGATCATGGATGCAATGATTGAGAGCAGTCTCACGTCCTCCTCAAAGGACACTCCCTCCTCGAAAAGTCTGTCCGCGCTTAATGCTCCGATTACTTCGTTGCCAAGTTTAATTGGCACGCAAATGAAAGACACATCTTTCCTGTCTATGTCTCGACGGGCGCCCGTCCTGTCCAGGAATAGTGGCTCGTCTGAAATATGAGGCACTACGGCTGGCTCACCCGTTTTCACAACCTTACCGGTAACGCCCTCTCCAGGCCTGTATCGTCCCCTGTCTTTTTGAGACTCAGATAGACCGTGCGCCGCTTCTATCATTATTTCACCCGATTCCCGATTCAGAAGCGTAATTGTGCCGCGCATCATCCCCATTACAGTGGACATGGATTCCAGAACAGGCTTGACGACCTGGCTTAAATCCATGCTTTGATCAAGCACCTGACTTATTTCAAAAAGGAGCAACAACTCCCTTATTTCTCTTTTTACGAGGGTCTTCGGCCTGGCATTCGACATGTTAATTTACGACCTTGAGATTCATGCGATCTTCCTTTTTACAAAAGCTACGAAATTGTAAGGTAGGCCGATCTGTTTGTCAAAAAGCTTTTGATTGTCATGCCCATTAATTTGAAAGCGATGATTCAGATGAACCATCCAAAAACACTTGTTCTACTGAGATCCTGTGTCATGGATTTACCGGAAAAAGTGGTGTTGGACGATACAAGTTTTGGTTTATAATCTTCAATTATAACGGTATGTAATCCTGTAGGTCTGTTGAATTGATCATTCAGGCTGAGGTAGCTGTTACGGGAAGTTCAGCAGTAATGCGCACAACTTTTGAAATATTTACAATCTAACCAGTTGTTTTTATGATATAATGACATAATTTAGCAAAAAGGTATTTCTCATGAGATCTTCTGAAAGAGCGCTGGCGCTCCGAAAACTTATATTTATCGCAATGATAGCCTTCATGTTTCCCAGCTGGGCTCTCTCAGGGGATGTTAAGACGCCCGAACGTACTTTTATAGAGGGAAAGAGGCTGTATGATTCGGGACATTTTGATAAAGCCTTGGCCTCCTGGAAATCAATTTCTACAGATCAACTCTATGGACCTGTCATATACATTCTGGCAGCTTCCCGTTACATGTCCGAAAAGAATTATTCCATGGCTGAGACCTCGGTTCGCGAGTTGATGAAAGTTCATCCGAGAACACCGTATGGGGAAATGGCGACTTCCATACTGATTGACAGCCTTGTGGAACAGGGAAAGAAGGAGGCTGCAGGTCTGATTCAGATTGAACTCAACAAAGCCTCAGACTCAGGGAAACCAGCACTGTTACTAAAGATGGCGGCTGTTGAGACAAAGGCTGGAAATTATCCTTTGGCTACAGATAACCTGAAGAAACTCGTGGTCGATTACCCTGCAAGCCTGGAGGGTTTACGCGCCTCGGAGATTTTGTCTGAGCTAGCGCAACAACATAGAATAAAGGGTTTCAAGCTGACTGTTCAGGAAGAACAAACCAGGGCTTCCAAGCTGTTTCAGTCAGGAAAATTTGACCTGGCGGCTGACTCTTACAAGAATTTGTTGATGATGAAGCCAGACGAAAAAGGCATCCGACTCAAGCTGGCGCGTTCACTATACAGGAATCGTGACAATCAGGAAGCCATCAAGACTCTTCAGGCGCATCTGAACACAAAACTGTCACAGGAAGAACAGACAGAGGCCTATTACCTTCTGAGTCTGATCTATTGGCGACTCGACAAGGACAGGGAGTTTGATCAGGCCTGCAGGAAGGTCCTTGAAAAAGGTTCGCCAAAATTCAGGAAAAGGGTAACTGCGAATCTTGCGGCTCACAATTTTGAGAGGGGGCGTCTTTCAAAAGCGGAGACGTTTTACAACAAGCTTCTGGGCGAAACCACGGATTCGGTAGTAAAGGCTGACATAAAATGGAAGCTCGCCTGGATAAAATACAGGAATCATCAATACAGGGAAGCGGCGGCGCTGTTTGCTGAGTCCAGGAGATTATCGACGAACGGTAAGCTGGCGGGTCCGTCAAAATACTGGGAAGCCAGGTCTCTAGCTCAGGCAGGCTCTGAAGATGCGGCCTCGGCATTGTACCGGCAGCTCATCAGCTCCAGGACAAATGACTACTATGCAATAGAAGCAGCCAGAGCCCTCGGCCTGAAAGGTTTGAAGGTGAGTCTTGCATCCATGTCGGGGAAAAGTTTTCCCGAGACCAGACTGACGCCTGCCCAGGCGAACATGAATGAGGTGAAGGCCGCCCTTAATCTCCTTGAAAAAGAATTGCCGGAACTGGCTCTTGCCAATCTACGCGCTCTGCCCCGGAGTGTTAAGGAAACTCCGCAGTTGGCGATTCTTATGGCCAAGGCAGCGCAGGGATGCGGATTCTATGGATTGGCTCACGATATACTGTATTCACAATTCGGTTCAATGGTTGATGAGCCACCTGAGAGTTCGCCGGTGGAGTTCGTAAAACTGGCCTATCCCAAGGCGCATGTATCCCATACTGTCAGGCAGTCGGCTCAGCGTTCGGTCGATCCGTTTCTTGTATGGTCGATAATGCGTCAGGAGAGCAGATATGATTCAGCGGCGGTGTCTCCGGCAGGCGCCATCGGTTTGATGCAGGTAACTCCTGATACCGCCAGGAAGCTCGACAGTTACAAACCTGTGAGCAATTCGTCACTGATATCTGACTTGTTGACTCCTCGTCATAATATATCAGCAGCGGTAGAAATCCTGGCTTCAAATCTGAAATCTTTTGGTGGGAATACAGTTGCGGCTATCGCATCCTATAACGCCGACCCGAAAAAGGTGCGTGACTGGGTGAGAAGGAACGGTAAAATGAGACAGGATGAATTCATAGAGAACATACCGTTTCTTGAGACCAGACTCTATGTTAAGAAGGTGCTTGCAAACCTGGCGACCTACAAAAACATTCATTCGAGAACAGACCTGGCGGAGCGTTGGTGAAATTGCTAATAAGGTCTGGATTAAGGCTCTCCTGGTTTTCGGGTCTTCACTACAGGTGGGAAGAAATATGGTTAAGATTCAGGAAATAGATGAAAAACAGGTCTTTGATTCCACAAAATATCTGAAACTCGAAATAGACAAGGACGGTAAATGGTTCCAGAACGGAGCGGAGATGACTCATCCCGGCATTCGTCTGCAATTTTTTGAGGCTTTGACCAAGACAAATGACGGATCCTATTTTGTCAGGATAGGCCGGGAGGTATGCTCTGTTTTAGTTGAGGACGCTCCGTTCGTGGTAACAATGCTTGACAGACGCTCTGACGGAAAATTTTTCATCAGGCTGTCTGATGAAACTCAGGAAGAACTAAAACCAGATGGACTATGGATCGGAAATGATAACGTTCCATATGCCCTGGTTAAAGCAGGAGCTTTTCACGCAAGGTTCAGCAGGGCCGCCTATTATCAGATGTCAAGGTGGATAACCCATGATGAAGAGCAAGGACAATTCTACCTGGACTGCGGCGACAGGAAATATGAACTGGGAACACAGGCCCTCGCTTGACGCATCAGCGGATTAGACAGTATTTCTGTATCTGAGTATAAGGGAAGGAGCAAGTTTGTGAACCGGGAATCCTTCGACGGATGACAATCAGGTGGATTGTGAATCCAGTATAAGTGTTACAGGACCATCATTGATCAGGTTCACTTTCATCATGGCTCCAAAAACACCAGTTTTGACATCTACTCCCTTTGATCTTATTTCGTTGATTAGTTCCAGGTACATCTTTTCAGCGAAGTCGGCTTTCGCGCTATTTGAGTAAGATGGACGCTTGCCTTTGCGGCAGTCTCCGTACAGCGTAAACTGTGAGACAACCAGGATTTTGCCCCCAGCATGAGCCAAATCAAGGTTCATGCGATCCTCAGAGTCAGAAAATATCCTGATACCACATATTTTATCCGCCATCCACTTGATGTCCTTCAGTGTATCGGATGTTGAGACTGCTGCAAGCGCCAGAATGCCAGGGCCTATTTTCGAAATAAGATTTCCTTCCACCGTCACGCTGGCTTCACTTACCCTCTGGATTACGGCTCTCATTGTCTGGTTTTCCTGAACATGTTCCACAACAGGATGAAAGCTGGAACAAAGTCGTCGGGGTCTTGGGACATTGAATTCGATAAATCAGATGGTTCCAGGAAACCACCATGAATTATTTCGTCAGGATCAGGCACAGGCTCAGCGTTAGTCACGCAGCTGAAGAGTACCACTCTCTCGTTGTCCGTTGAACTGTGAGGGCCAAAACGTAGCTCTTCGGTAAGCGGGGCATCAATCCTGAGTTCCTCCATCAGTTCACGACTTGCAGCATGGGCATAACTCTCACCGGAATCTACATGCCCAGCTGCAGAAGAATCGAGTTTAAGCGGGTGACAGTCCTTTGTCGCACTACGTCTCTGGACATAAATCTGACCTACCGGGTTAAACACAAAGATATGGACGGCCCTGTGGGCAAATCCTTTGGAATGAATTTCCCGTCTGGATGCTGAGCCTATAGTCTCATCAGCCTCGTTGACTATGTCCAGCTTCTCTTCTAAACAGGGACCATTCATGGTTTCTAGCCCACGGATCAACCTTTGTTCAACTCGTGACCGACTTCTCTTTCAACCGAGGAAACCTTGCTTCTAATGGCTCCGGTAACGCCCTCTTTGTCATCTATCTTCACATAGGTTACAACCCTGTCAGACTGGCTGCGCATGTTCTCATGACATTTACGGATGACATCAAAAACGCGGTCACTAGGGCCCTCGATCAAAGTGCCCATTGCGTGTATTTCATAGTTCAGGCCACTCTCCTCAATAATCCTGAGGGATTGGGCCACGAAGGAACTCAGACTCGTCTTACCCTTATCCAACGGAAACACGCTCAATTCTGCCAGCATTTCATCACTCCCTTAAACTGCTTCTTAATTTCAATGGCGGCGTCTATGCCTTAAAATTTAAAATCAACTCTAATCTTGAATATTTTCCTGGCCGGTAATTCCAGTATTTCGACCCCCGTTTCATCCACCAGTTCCTGTATCACTCTCCTCTTGTCTTCCTCAGATGGAGAAATGAGAGTAAACCACACATTGTATTCATGTTTTCTAAGATAGTTGTGCGTTACACCCTCACATCGATTAACCAGTTCAACAAAACGATCAAATTTGTCTTCAGGGGCCTTGGCCGCTAGAAGAGTGCTAACAAAACCAATCCTGCGTGAATTGATCGAGGCCCCGATCCTTCTTATGATTCCGGATCTTCTAAGCTCAAAGACCCTGTCTCGGATCTCATCCTCGACCATACCAAGTCTCTCACCAAGAACCCTGTAAGGATGGGAATCAACCGGAAAGTTCGACTGAATCTCATTCAATAATGCCCTGTTTTTTTCATCCATTAATAAACCCGCTGTCTGATTACCAGAAAATATTTGTAGTTCCAGGTTCCCCGCTGCGCTCAAACCTCTTGTCAACCCTGCAAAACTTCTTGTTAACAGTTTTATAACTTCCAGGCAAGTTCATATAATATGGCTAGTAGGGACTCGGAGAATAGTCACATTAATCAACTTAAGTGACTGGTACATAAAATCTGAAAAAAATACTCAGCGAGACCGATGTTTGAGTTGACTGATATATAATATTGTAATACTCTTATATATGAATATAGTGCCGAGGACTCCTCCGGAATGTTTACTCCTGCAACCGGAGGAGATCTTTCCCACAAATTCACTGGAAGGTTCGGCGCTCTTGTGACCCCCTTGCAGTAGTCAACCATAGTCCGTTGTTGATACGTTTCTGTTTTTTCACAGGATTAATGTCGGCAGTCTGTTAATGGAGATTACAGATTGGTAAGGAGATTCTGATGATCGGGACCATAAACAAAGAGGCTGATAAGATATTGTCAGCGTTAAAGGGTTACGAAAAGATAGTAGTAACCGGGTGCAATGGCTGTGCAAAAGTTTGCAAGACGGGTGGAGAGCCTGCCCTGGAGGCGATGAGCGAAATGCTTCAGGGCTCGGGAAAGACGGTAGTAGCCCAGGTGCTGCCGGAGAGGACGTGTTACATACAGCACACCACGGCGGCTTTTGAGGGTCATAAGGACGACATCAACGCGAGTGACGCTGTTTTGGTGCTTGGCTGTGGAGGAGCGGCCCAGATCACGCGGCAGGCGCTCGAAGAGATGGGTTATCTCAAACCGGTCAAGATTGGACTGGATTCCGTGGGGCACATGGACACTGTGGTTGCCAACGAGCTGGCTCTGGAGCAGTGTCAGGAGTGTGGGGACTGTGTCCTAAACGAGACCGGTGGGATCTGTCCGGTCACGAAATGCGCCAAGAGTTTGCTTAACGGTCCTTGTGGCGGCGCGGAAAAGGGCAAATGCGAGGTTGATCCTGAGCGGGATTGCGCCTGGGTTCTGATTTACGAGCGCCTGAAGTCCCTTGGAGAGCTGGACAGTCTCAGAAGCTACACTCCCCCGAAAGATTACAGCAAGATGAACAAGCCTCGACGCCTGTCGTTGTCCTAGGAGATTGACATGAAGATAACAGATCTTTTCAAGACTCAAGAAAAAGTGCTTACAAGTGAAGTGGGACCTGTGAAGGGCTCTGTGAGGCAGAATGGCGATGGTGTGATTCCGAAGTGTCTTCAGGAGGCTCTGGAGGTTCGTAGTTTTGTTGACGCGGTAAATGTTACTGATAACCAAAGCGCAGTCATGAGGCTTGGTTCTCTTCCGGCTTCTGTTCGCATGAAGGAACGCGGGATTGAGCCGATATACCAGTTGACGTGTCGTGATCGTAACCGCATAGCTCTCCAGTCGGACATACTGACTGCCCACTCTTTGGGCATAGACAATATCCTTGCGCTGACGGGGGATTACACAAGTCTGGGCGATCATAAGCAGGCAAAACCGGTTTTTGACATCGACTCGGTCCAACTGGTCAAGATAGCGGACGGTCTCAAAAAAGGGCATGACATGGTAGGCAATAAGTTGACCCAGGCGCCTGATTTTGCGCTGGGAGCTGTCGTCAATCCAAATTTTGAGCCTCTTGAACTTCAGCTCATGAAGATGGAAAAGAAAATTGAAGCCGGCGCAGAGTTTTTCCAGACGCAGGCCATTTACGACCCAAAGGTGTTTGAAAAATTTATTGGCTCTGCCTCCAGTTATGGCGTTCCGATTCAATTGGGAATTGTTTTGGTCAAATCGGCCAGGATGGCGACATTCATGAACAACAATGTGTCAGGCATCAACGTTCCTGAGAGCTGGATAAAAGAATATGAGAAAGCCGGGCCTCAAAAAGCCAGGGAAGTCTGCAGGAAGCTGACGACGGAACTGGTAAAAGATCTGGCTCCTATGTGCAATGGTGTCCATTTCATGCCCCTGGGCTGGACTGATCTTCTTCCGGATATTATCACTGATTCGGGGCTGGCAAGATCCTGAAAATCACATCACGGCATCCCATTCTCTCATGAAGGGCAGGGGTGGACGGCAAAAAGTTTCATTCTTTTGCCATTACTCCTGCCTCTACCCACCTTTGAAATTCCTGAATACAAACATCAAAAATTATTGAGCGTATTGCGTAAACCCCATCGTTCTTCGACACGAGCCATGAGTATGGCCGTACGTTGATTTGATAACTTTACACGCTTGTGTAAAGGCTTGATGAGCGCTTGCTGTGGGCGTAGCTTCTCAACTTGATAGAGGGCGCGCTGGCCTGCGGTTCAATGTGATCGCCGGATCTGACACTTAGAGCGCTTCCAGGCAGGAAAAAGGTTTTTGATAAATTCTTTCAAGCTGATATAATCAGATTCCAAATAGGCGATGATTTTGACACTGCCCTGTATCTTAATGAAGGCCAGACGGCAGACTAATTTTCTGGTTTTTAATTGTGCAGTCACGATTTCCAGCTAGATGTCCAAGGAGCGATAACGGTAATTTTATGAGAGACCTGGTCCTGAGCCCGGGAATGGTTGAATCAGTGAACATGGGAAGGGGCTTTCTGTAGGGTTGACCCCAAAAACAGGAGAGGTAAGGGAGTCAAAGATACTCAAAGCCAGGTCAGGTAATTAACGTCATGCTTTTTTCGTACAACCGCAATAAAGCCTTCTGTTACTTTCTACCAGTCCGAAAAACGGTTTATTGCAATACTGCACGCTAATCCTATAACATTCAGTAGGTCTTACAAGCATTCCATGCAATCGGAGAATTGTTGATGGGCCAGAAATACAGACCGGATGACGTCACTGAGCGTCACCGGTTGGAAGCACACATAACGGGTCTGGACAAGGCGCTTTCAGCTGGAGTATCTGAAGCCGCCTCAGAGGAGCTTTTACAAAGTTACAGGATCTTTATGAATGCTGTTCTGGAAAATTCGTCCCAAGGCCTGTTGCTGCTGATAGATGACACCATTGCATGGTATAACGCTGGTTTCACGCGTATTCTCGGCTGGATGCCAGGAGATATCACCAGTTTTCACATTAATACTATTCTTCAGGCTGATCAAAAATTCGACAACTCATGGGAACGGGCAAGACTAAACCTGGAACTGGAAAAAGACTTCACAGGGGAATTCGATTTTCGCCACAGGAGCGGCCACCCCGTTAGATGTCACATGAAAGCAACGTCCTTCGCCTTGGTAAATGGGTCAGAAGGTATCGTGGTTACTCTATCAGAATCTGTTCCTAAGACCGATTCTGAAGGCGCTTTCATGGAAAGTGAGGCAAAGCGCGAGGCTCTGTTTTATGATTCTCCAACGGGCATGTTGCTTGTCGACAAGGAGGGTCGACTTATTGAGATCAATAGTAGTTTCAAGAAGATGCTTGGCATTGAGAATGAAATATTGTCAGTGCGACAGGAAATACTCGACCATTCAGCCTTCATCAGTTCGGGAATATCAGGATTAACAAAAACCTGCCTGAGAGATCGCGCCTCGAAAAATGTAACTCGATCATACGCTGGTTCAAGGCGAAAGAAAAAGTATTTCTGCATAGATGCAACTCCGGTTCTGAATGAATCAGGTGAACTGGCCTCGGTCAAAGTGACAGTAAGTGATATAACCGCGCAGAAACTGGCGGAAGAAAAGCTGAAATGGGAGCTGACGGTTAACAGGGCGTTGGGAGAACTCTACGTCACGGCTCTGTCGACGAATTCCAGCATGGCTGATATTTCAGGAGTGGTCCTCGATAAGGCGCTCTGCCTAACGGGCAGTGTTGAGGGTTTTGTCACCGAGATACATAAAAAGTCCGGCCAGGTATCTTTTCATGCTCACTCCCCGTACTTTGACGATTTGGCCCTGATGAGGTTTTCAATTCTTGACGATAACCCTGATGTGAACAGTCCGGAAGAAAAATGGTTCATTTCGAACATTGCCGGATCTCAAAGGCCGAAAATACACACAATCCGTCACGGCGATTCACCACTGGGGGACCTATCTGACTCAAGTGATGTCCCGACGAAGTTTTTATCTGTGCCGGTGTTTTCTGGGGAAGAAATTGCTGGTCACATAGTTGTGTTCAAATCTGGTTCAGGATATTCGGGCATGGACCTGGAGGCTCTGCGGAGACTGGCTACGTACTACATGGTAGGTCTGAAGAGGCGCAGGGCCGAGCAGGCGTTGCAGGCGAGTGAGCAGCGACTTGAACTGGCTCTGGCGGGCGCTAACCTGGGAACCTGGGACTGGAACATGATTACTGGCGAAATAATAATAAATTCCCGATTCGCCTCAATGTTGGGATATTCGACAGAAGAACTCGGCTCCCATGTCGCACAGTTGCTCGCGTTGGTTCACCCTAAGGATATAAACAGATCCCGAGAGATCTTCAGGGTTCACTTTGCAGGAGAGTCGCCTTTCTTCCAGGCGGAATACAGGATGTTCTCGAAGTCCGGTGAATATCGCTGGATACTCAACCGCGGACAAATAGTTGAGCGAGCCAGGGATGGAAGACCCGTAAGAGCCGCGGGAACTCATCTGGATATCACAGAGAGCAAGGCCATTGAACAGGAATTGACTAACAGGGATCTGCTGCTGGACTGCGCAGCCCAAATTTCAAGGGACCTGCTGACTTACGACAATTTCGGGTCAGCCATAAACGCCGTGCTTCAGAGATTGGGAAGCGCCACAAAAGTTGATCGGGTATACATTTACGAAAATCATCATGATGAAGAGTCAGGAGAACTCCTGATGAGCCTCCGGTATGAATGGGTTGGGGAAAATATCTCGGTTCAGATTGGGAATCCCGATCTCCAGAATTTATCCTACAATCTTTTACTGCCTAGATGGTACGAAAAACTGTCATCGGCCGAGAGTATCTCCGGATCGGTCAGAGATTTTCCCCTTACAGAAAGGGAATTGCTCGAACCTCAGGATGTAATATCCATTCTTGTGGTTCCGATCATAATTCAGGGCAGATTCTGGGGTATCATTGGTTTTGACGACTGCACCTCGGGGAGGACATGGGTTGAGAGTGAGGTTTCAATACTGGAAGCTACTGCCGGAAACATTGGTCATGCAATTGAGAGGGATCGGACTCAACAGAAGCTCAATGATTCCCACCAGCAATTCCTCACCGTCATGGATGGGCTGGATTCTTTCGTGTATGTGGCCGACATGGAAACCTATGAGGTCCTCTTTGTGAGCCGTCAGTTCGAGAGCGTATACGGGACCGATCTGGTTGGAAAAAAGTGCTGGCAGTCTCTCCAATCAGGTCAGAGCGGGCCCTGCAGCTTCTGCACGAATAATAAACTGGTTGACGCTCATGGAAAGCCGACTGGAGTGTATGCCTGGGAGCGCCAGGATCTTCTTACCGGAAAATGGCTCGGAGTAAGAGACCGCGCAATAGCCTGGACGGATGGAAGGTTAGTCAGGCTTGAGGTCGCGCAGGATATCAGCCACATAAAAGAAGCGCAAACTCGCATGAAGAATGCCAACGAGTTCCAGCAACTCCTGTTATCAACTGCGGCGACCGCAATCTTTACCATTGACGCCAACAGGATGGTAACCAGCGTCAACAAGGAATTCGAATTCATAACAGGCTACCGTGCCGAGGACATAGTTGGCCAGTCATGTACTTTTTTTGGGGAAACTCCCTGCGCTGACAAGTGTGGTTTGGCTGAAATGGCCTCCGGAGAAAATATAAGCCGTAGCGAATGCACAATGAAGGCCAAGGACGGCAGAATACTTTCGGTGCTGAAAAACGCTGTTGCGCTGCGCGACGACTCAGGCGCCTTTTTAGGAGGAATCGAATCCTTTGTTGATGTAACAGAATTGATAGAGGCCAGAAAAGCAGCCGAGCAGGCCAGTAAATCAAAGAGTGAGTTCCTGGCAAAAATGAGTCACGAAATCAGGACGCCTATGAACGGTGTTTTGGGGATGACCGAGCTGGCTCTGAATACAGAATTGAACAGGGAACAGCGGGAATACCTCGAAACTGCGCAATCCTCGGCTGAAGCTCTGTTGGCAATAATCAACGACATTCTTGACTTCTCAAAGATTGAAGCAGGCAAGCTCTCACTAAACCCGGATTCATTCAACCTTAGGCAGCGCATCGAAAACGTAGTATCCGGACTGGCAATTCAGGCTCACCAGA
The DNA here is from genome assembly GCA_964542775.1 of uncultured Desulfomonile sp. Classification (GTDB taxonomy): domain Bacteria; phylum Desulfobacterota; class Desulfomonilia; order Desulfomonilales; family Desulfomonilaceae; genus CAITZA01. Next base: position 16,381 of record CAZIVV010000109.1, on the reverse strand, counting down.
AAGGGATTGAGCTACTTGTCAAGGTAGACCAATCTGCGCCCGAAATAGTGGTAGCGGATGCAACCCGCATCGGTCAGGTCCTGATAAATCTGGTCGGGAACGCCATCAAGTTCACCGAAAAAGGCCAGGTGATGGTTCAGGTGAACTCCATTCAGAGTTCTGATCAGGAATTTATCCTTGAGTTCTCTGTCGAGGATACAGGCATAGGTATTCCGATACAGTTTCAGGACAAGATATTCGGAGCCTTTGAACAAGGCGAAGCTTTCAGAACGCGCAAGTACGGTGGAACTGGTCTCGGACTAACGATATCGTCACAACTTGTGGAGCTGATGGGCGGGAAAATATGGTTTGAGAGCAAACCGGGGCAGGGCAGTGTCTTTAGTTTCACTGTGCCGGTCATCCCCGCTTCAGTGGCTTCAACTCATAACGGCCTGAAAAAATTCCATCTTTACAAGGGGATGAATGCCCTGATAGTTGATGATAACGCGGCTAACAGACGAATACTCGGGACAGCTCTATCAACCTGGGGATTCAATGTAACCCATTGTGAGTCCGGTCCTGAGGCCATAGCCTGGCTTGAAGCGCAGGCTATAAAGCAATCGGCCCTTTCACTCATCGTTCTGGACTGCTGCATGCCGGAAATGGACGGCTATGAACTTACTGGGAAGATCCTGGATATGCCGCTCTACTGCAAGGTTCCGATCATAATGCTTACCTCCTCCGGAACTCAGGAAGAAGCCCCGTATTCATCCCTCAACGCCATCTCCGGATTCATCACCAAGCCAGTGAGAATGACATCGCTCATGTCTTACGTGCAAAAGGCTATTGGTAATGCAGACAAAGAAGAATGTCAGCCTTTCGATAACGCACAAACCGCAGATCAGGAACAAAAGAAACACTGCCTGAGAATTCTTCTGGCGGAGGACAATCCGGTAAATCAGAAACTCGCCTTGCGGATGCTCGAAAAAATGGGTCACATGGTGACCGTAGTTTCCAATGGCAAGCAAGCTCTGGAATCACTCGAAGTAAACCATTACGATGTATTTCTTACTGATATACAAATGCCCGAAATGGACGGCTATGAGACTACCAGGATCATAAGGCAGGCTGAAACGCTGAAAGGCGGATACAGGATACCTATTGTAGCAATGACCGCATACGCAATGGAGAGTGACAGGGAATTATGCATCGAAGCGGGAATGGACGCTTACATATCAAAACCGGTCCGAACTCAGGAATTGGTCGCTGTGCTGGAATCAGTTGCGGTTAAATCATGAGTTTTGGTTAGTCTGGTTTTATGAATCAAGGAATGTGTTCTCTATGAAACTTTTTCCCCACGGGGGTAACCTCCGGAGTCTGGCCCAGACATCCGGAAAAGATACATCGCAAATTATCGATTTCTCCGCAAACATCAACCCTCTTGGTCCACCTGCATGGCTTCGTCAGAACATCAGTTCAGCCATATCTGGCCTCATCCACTATCCCGATCCAGATAGTTCAGAATTCCGCCAGGCGGTCGCTGGAAGGTACAACTGTTCATTCGATGAAACCCTGGTCGGAAATGGATCTACAGAGCTGATTTACATGGTCCCGCGTGTCATGGCCAGGAAAAAGGCCATCATTGCGGCGCCGTCCTATGCAGATTACGCTACTGCTTGCGCTCAGGCTGGAATGGAAATTCATTACCTTTTGACAAAACCTGAAAATGATTTCCGTCTTGATGTGTCGTGGCTTGACGATATCATGCATGGGGATGAGCTTGTGTTTTTGGGCAATCCGAATAACCCTACCGGCACTGGACTGGACCGTGGCGCAATTCTGGATCTGGCCCTAAAGTATCCGGACTCATTGTTTGTAATAGATGAAGCCTTCTGCGATTTGTCCTCCGGAATCAGCTCATTCACGGCAAACCGGCTCCCGAACATAATAATAGTGATCTCGCTTACCAAAACATTTGCTACTCCGGGCATCAGGCTGGGCTGCGGAATTGCTGACGCCTCAGTCGTCAGTCGCATTGAGCAGTTTCAACCTCCGTGGACGGTTAATACTCTCGCCCAGAGAATAGGAGCGCGTGCTCTTACTGACCGCGATTATGTAAGGCGCAGCGTTGAACTCGTGGAGGAAGAAAGAGCTTTTCTCCTATCAAATCTTAGGGAGATCGGGGGGCTGTTTGCATTTCCATCCTGCGCAAATTTTATTCTGCTCAGGATCCTTGAAAAAGACATGACTTCGAGCCTGTTGGCGGAGCGGTCTTTGGAGCGCTGTATAGCCATCAGGAATTGTTCCAATTTTCATGGCCTGGATTCCAGCTTCGTGAGGATAGCAGTTCGGACGAGGGATGAAAACATGAGGCTGGTTGAAACGCTCAGGCGCATCCTGGGGCGTCCGGCTCCATCTGTACGAAGCCCACGCGCGCGGACTCTCATGTTTCAGGGTACATCCTCAAATGCGGGCAAGAGTCTCATTACCGCCGCTTTTTGTCGAATCCTCGCTCAGGACGGCCATAAAGTGGCCCCCTTCAAGTCCCAGAATATATCGCTCAACTCTTTTGTTACCCGTGATGGACACGAAATGGGCCGCGCTCAGGTCTTTCAGGCTCAGGCCTGTGGAATAGATCCGGATGTGCGCATGAATCCCGTTTTGCTCAAACCCCACTCAAATTCAGGGTGTCAGGTCATAATGATGGGTAAGCCCGTAGCTTCCAAAGGGACACAGACAACCGGGCAATATAAAAACGAGGCATTCAAAATCGCATGTAAGGCTTTTGACTATCTGGCGGAGCGTCATGACATTGTGATTCTGGAGGGAGCTGGAAGTCCCGCAGAAGTGAATCTGAAGCATGAAGATATAGCAAACATGAAAATGGCCCGTTATGCCGAAAGCCCCGTGATCATTGTAGGTGACATCGATGAAGGGGGGATCTTCGCGTCATTCATCGGGACCATGGAGGTGTTCGAGGAATGGGAGCGCTCGCTAACAATGGGATTCCTGATTAACAGGTTCCGTGGGGATGCCTCCCTTCTTGATCCGGCCCTTGATTACTTACGGGACTTTACCGGAAAACCCGTTGTCGGAGTTGTTCCTCACATAAATGCCCCGGGGCTTCCAGACGAAGATTCGGTTGCCTTCAAAAGCGGACTTTATGACTCAGGAAACGTATATGATCATCACGTCGATATAGCAATCATCGATCTACCGCACATTTCAAATTTTACCGATTTTGACGCTCTGAGGAACGAACCCGATGTTAGTCTCAGAATTGTCAGCTCGGCCCAAAGACTCGGAAATCCTGACGCAATCATTATTCCTGGTAGCAAAAGCGTTATTCATGATCTGGACCATTTAAAAGTTGAGGGGACCGCATCCCTCATTGAACAGGCGTTTAACGATGGTAGCGCAGAGATAATAGGCGTATGCGGTGGCCTTCAAATGCTGGGGCTTCAAATCAGGGATGAACATCACATCGAATCGGATGTCACTGAAACCGATGGGTTAGGACTGCTGAACCTTTCAACTGTCATGGAACCGGAAAAAACGCTTTCATACACTGAGGCGACACACCTGGAATCAGGTCTTAGTGTCCAAGGCTATGAAATTCACCATGGCCGAACCTCGTCTGTTGGCGAAAAGACGGGCATCCGGAGGCAGGATGGCAAAGCGCTCGGCTACAGTTCGCCTGACGGGTCTGTCTGGGGAACATATCTCCACGGAATTTTTGACTCTGATGAATTCCGTCGCTGGTTCATAAACCGGCTTAGGCGCCGTAGAGGATTGCCACCTTTAACAGGGGTATGCGCCAGCTATGATCTTGAACCGGCTTTTGAAAGGCTGGCCGCCATTGTGCGTCGGAACGTAAACATGAAAAAAATCTATGAGGCTATGGGATTGTGACAACCACGGAATCTCAGATACTGTTGGCGCTTTTTATCGACTGGCTGGCCGGTGATCCGCGAAATCTGGTTCATCCAGTGAGGCTGATGGGGCATGCGGCAAATTTCCTGGAGAGAATAACTCTCTCAATTCTGCAATCAAGGCGTTTGGCTGGGATGATTGCTGTGGCGATTCTTTTAGCCCTCACGCTACTGGTTACATTTACGCTTACTGATACGGCCTATGGGTTCTCAACCTACATCGGATTCATAATTTCTGTGATCATCATTTATACTGGAATTGCAGCCAGGGATCTTCACGATCATGCTATGAACGTTTATTGGGCCCTGGAATCGGGGAATCTTTCGGAGGCCCGTAACAGAGTGGGCATGATCTGTGGCCGGGATACTCAGGACATGGATCAGGAGGCCATAATAAAGGCCACTGTAGAAAGCGTCGCTGAAAACCTCGTAGACGGCGTTACAGGCCCAATCTTTTACGCCTTCATCGGCGGACCGGTCTTAATAATGGTTTACAAAGCCATAAGCACTCTGGATTCCATGTTCGGATACAAAAATGAACGCTATATTGACTTTGGCTGGGCCTCTGCCAGGCTTGATGATCTGGCCGCGTTTATTCCCAGCAGACTCACTGCGCTAACAATTCCCATAGCTTCCCTGCTGGTGGGAATGAAGGCTCGTGACTCCTGGCGCATTTTCCTGAGGGACAGGTCGAAGCATCCCAGTCCCAACGCAGGACAGACGGAATCAGCATTCGCCGGAGCGCTCGGCATACAACTTGGCGGTCCATCCTTCTACGGGGGTGTCCTGAGCCAAAAGCAGACACTGGGTGATAAGGGTGAGCCACTGAGGCCCGACCACATTCGTAAGGCGCTGAGATTAATGGTAACCACCATGATACTATTTTGCGCTGTGATGATGCTCCTGGTTTAATGCTACCATTCCAATCAGGAACACGTCGGCCATGGATACCAATTCCATGCCGACATTTTGCGCCAGCTTGATCTTATATCAATTCAGGACGGTAAAATTTGAAAAAACAGATTGCCATAATAACCCTCTCAGATGAGGGTAACTCCGTTGCGCTGATTTTATCCCAGAAGCTTCAAAACGCACAAAGTTATGTTCATGAGAGTGTTCAGGCGAACATAAACAGTAAACAGTTCTCCAGCGCGCTTGATCTGGTTGCGGATATATTTACTTCGTACGATGGCCTCATTTTCATAGGCCCCTGCGGGGTAGCGGTCAGGGCCATAGCGCCTCACGTGTCGACCAGGACCAAAGATCCAGCCGTCATAGTGCTCGATGTTTGCGCCAGATGGGCCATTAGCCTGTTAAGTGGTAATGAAGGCGGAGCTAACGCTCTTGCCTTGGAAGTCGCCAATATTCTGGGCGCCGATCCGGTGATTACCACAACCAGCGAGTCCCGAAAAAACATAATCATTGGTGTCGGATTCAAGAGGGGCTCGACCAGCGATGCCATAAAAGCAGCCATTCAGTCCGCCATGCGTGAACTCAGATTATCAATTGGGGACGTGCGCTTCATAGCGACAGTGGACACCAGGGCTCAGGAGAAAGGATTCCACCAGGCCGCCCAGGAATTGCAGATCCCCGTCAGACTGATCAGTTCAGTCCAAATAATGAACTCGACCAGAGATTTCTGCGTTTCGGACATGCGCCAGGAAACCATAGGCGCTCCGGGCGTCTCGGAGCCCTGCGCGCTTCTGGCCGGTGTCAGAACGAAACTAATTCATAAGAGAAAAAATTATGATGGGATCACCATTGCAATTGCCAGAGAAGACTGTCTCTAACCAAGCTCTGATACATGGCAGTTCCGCCGCGGTCATGTTCGGCTGGACAAAAACACCGGCGTTTCAATCGCAGCACGAATGTCCCGTGCGAAGCAATCATGCCTGGTCAGGCGAAATGATATCCTGAAACAGTGACGGGGCCACTTTTGACACAATATTGAATACCATGATGGCCATCCGGCGTATTTCCCATTCAGCGTCCTTCGGGAGCCTTAGGCGGAAGAAATCCCGAAGGGCTCGCGCATTTACCCACCAGATTCGTTCCTGTGAGGATGCAACCGGGATCACTCTGCGGGCGTCTTCCTTGTGAAGTCCTGATTCCTCTCTCAATTTTTCGTATATTTCAAAAGCCTTTTTGTTAACATCGCTTATCGTGTTCAGCGCCGCCTTCGCTTCAGCCTCGGTCTTGATGTATGCCAGCAGCGGATAGACAAATGACATCCCCTGAGACTGGAACCTTCGGCTCGAGCTAACATGTCCCTGACCAATTCGGTGTCTGCTTAGCTGAGCCCCACATGCCTTGGATATGCCTACCACATGAAAATTGAACTGAATCGACTCCAGTGGAGTATGGTGCCCAAGTTCTATCAACTTGCGATTCAGCGATATCTTTTTGTCATGAGCGCCAGCAAGTTTCTCGCGACTACCATAGCTTATTGCTGCAGACCAGGCTGGCATGGCCTCCACTGTAGACCAGAATTCCGCGTCCGAAACGCTCTTGCGCAAGACCTCTACAGGAGCTGTTACCGCCTCCAGAATTACTTCCGGTTCCTGGTTTCCAAAACATTCCACCCGTAAATGTTTCCAAGGATCATGAAGTGTAAGCGTGGTCAAAAGTCATCTCCTGATTTCAGCATTTAATAGAATTGTCGGTTCCGTTGCAGTTAGGACACTTTTTTTAAAGCCATGACTTCGAGTCAATACGGCAAATTCAAGCCGACAAATCCGTTTTAATGAACTGTCGCTACAACGTCAACTGACTGACAGCGCTAATTGTCCGCCAGGATTAAAATCAGAATACACCCTCATCATGGATCAATCCGCAAGATTACCATGTCACGTTCCGGCTGACAAATTAATTAATTAAATTCAGATGAGAAGACGCTAGAGGGCGCCGGCGGATTTCCTGTGCAGGAGCCTGTTGTGGGCAGTGTTCAACAGATCGGACAATGTCCTTGAATCATGAGGGAAAATAGCCCAACCAAAATCTACTTCATGTCTCACATCTACTCCGTCCACGTTTGTTATTCCCTGACCCAGCAATGCCATCGCCTTTTTTGACAAGGCGTCCACTTCCGTCGCTGGAAGGTTTTCCACCCCTATACAGAAACAGCCGGTGCTAAACTTGCCCGCAATGGTCTGACGTTTCGTAGACATGGACAGCTTCTCGCAGAAAAGACCAAGAAAGCGGTTTATGGTAGTGAATTCATAGTCGAGATATAGTGAATCGAGATTCTTTATACGGGCTAAAAGGACGAAAAGCGTTCCACTTGAAGAAGCCTGACGGTCGAAGGCTGAGCGTAACTGATTACGTAAAAAACCTTCACTCATCACTCCTGATTCCCCATCATAGCGTCTGACGCTCTTGAGCACCTTCCCACTGATCTCCAGACGCCTCATGAGCCCTACAAGTGACGCCAGGAACATCCATGTCGATCTTCGTGATTCCCATTCCCGACTGGCGTTTCTTGAAGCCGCTATAAGGATGCCATCAACATTGTCAAAACCGTACCAGGGAATGACTGCAAGACTCTTCACAGAAAAACCAAGCGCCTCACCGGTATGAAATATCGGAAGTGAAGTCTCGTCACCCTTTAGACCGGATATAATGGCGGGTCTCATCTTTTCTATGGCCCATTTGGCCCAGCCCTGTCTCAGACGGACAACCTTACCTTTACTCAGAGCTCCTGAAAAACCCGAGACGGACAATATGCGGCACAGTTCACCGTTGTCCATTGACAGAGCGACCAGAGCCCCATCACATTTTGAGGATTGAGTCATCCTGTTGACTATGGAGTCAATTTTTAATCCCGAATTCTCAACGGATGTATCGGTTCCATCTGTTATGGAAGTTATGAGGTCCAGTTCGATGGCGCTGTCACGAGCGCCAAGAGCCTCAAGATAGAGGTCCATGATATCTGCGACCATTAGGGCTACCAGTGACGACAGCCTCATCTGGTCCGGCGTGAAGCGGTCTATTCCCTCACGATCTATCCATATAAGTCCGTTGGCTCCGAATGGAACTGCCAGATATACGGTTTCCGGGCCTTTCGAAGAATATAGCCCCCACCTGGAAAATGCATCTGTTGCGATTGTTTCACTTACAGTATGGTTTCTGTGGATCAAGCCACTCATGAGAGTGTCGGCAAGTGGTCTGCGTGAGGATCGGACAAAATCCCTGCGTTTTGTTTTACACGCGACCAGATCGAGCATTGAGGATTCGGGATCGACCAGGAAAATAGCAACTGTTTGAGCGTCCAGGCTTTCCGATAGTAATTCCATGGCGCCTGTGAAAGGCTGTGAAAGTGATTCGCCGCGCATTGCATTCGAACGACGATTGGTCAATTCTTTTCTGCCTCCAGTTTGACGGTGACCTGACCTGGATCAATGGAGTCTATTCTCAGTCCGTCCGGTTTGACTACAACCGGGGCGCTCACAGATTCCTTGGCCAAAAGTTCTCCAACACCTACCGGGTCCGTCGTAACAGATGTCATTTTCTTGAGATCGCCATGTCCTGCGCGTATCTTGACTTCTGCAGGTTGAATAACCAGTTTTGATTTTTCCGGTAGGGCCCCTACTATCGTTGGCACGACCTTGACCTGCTTGGACAGCGCTGTTTCAATATACAGATGAACGTCTGATGGTCTGATCTGGGCGATGGTGATTCCCGGCGGCACCAGTATGTTGTCCCTGGTGATCCTGAAATAATTAAGGCCGGGTAAGACTTTACCCAAGTCCACAACCGCACGAACAGCTCCCGGGCTCAAAGCGTCCAGACCGGAGGCCGATCCGCGAACCCTCACATCAAGCCGGTCCATCCATTGACCTATGATCTCTACAGACGGCGGTAACTTCGTATACTGGATAGGCACCGATATACCAAGTTCAGACTTCTGGGGCCCGACTATCACAAACCACAGGAAAATGGAAGTAATTAAGGATAATAGCTTCAATTTCCAGTTTGAGACAATCTGGGCTCCAATATTTTCGGAAGTGTCAGGTTCATCATCCAGTTGACCGGTGGAGAGAAGTTTCTCAAGAGACGATACGAATTCGGCCTTTTTCCTGAATGTATTGATAAGGCCAGCGGCAACCAGGGATACTTCCCCGCGTTCTTCGGAAACCACCACTGAAACAGCGTCAGAACGCTCGGTGATCCCTATTGCCGCCCGATGGCGAGTCCCGTACCGCCGGCTAAGGTCTTCATCCCTTGATAGTGGTAATATGCAGCCGGCAGCCACGATACGACCCTTGTTAATCAGGATGGCGCCATCATGCAACGGCGAATTCTTCTGAAACAGACTTTCCACAAGTTCAGACGTGATTATGCTGTCAAGATCCTTGCCCTTAAGGACCAGATTATCAAGAACATCTTCTCGCTGGAAGACAATCAGCGCCCCGATCTTCTCCCGGGATAGCTCCACGACCGCACTGACGACTTCCTCAACCAGACCCTTCTTAACCTCTCCGCCCTTATTCGACATCAGGCGCCTGAAGGGTGACGCCCTGTCAAGCATTTGTCTTATCTCCGGCTGGAAGACAATCACGAGCACCACTATTATGGCAGTCCAGAGGTACTGAAAAAGTACTGAGGTGAGTATGAGCCCAAGCTTGGTAGCAATAAAATAAAAGATACCGATACCGAATATCGACCCAATTATTTGTAGTGATCTCGGGCCTTTGAACCACACCACAAAGGAATACACCAGTAGGGCTATCAACCCTATGTCAACAAAATTGGTGGCGGTAAGCGAATCGAATATCTCTCGTAGGTTCTGCATTTGGGATTTTTCGGACCGGTATCATGGTAATCAGGATCGAGACTGTCATAGCAGCTTTGGCAACCTGAGTTTCATCACATTTGAGAACTTTTTGCAAGGCTCTCAAACTAATCGGCAAGTAATTTGGCCCAACACATGGCATTAAACTGTGATGTCGTTTCAGCCCCTTTGACGGCAAAGCGATTAACGGCCAGCGCGCACATGACACGCCACAAATCCGTGTCTCCGTGTCTCAATCAAAGCTGGTTCAACCTTGGAACAGATGTCAATCCTGATAGGACATCGCGTATGAAAGCGGCATCCGGGAGGAGGCGCCATAGGGCTGGGAACGTCTCCCCGCAACACTATCCTGTGACCTCTGGCTGAGGGGTCAGGAACAGGGGCTGAACTCAGGAGCGCTTCTGTATACGGATGGGTCGGGAAATTATAAACCATGTCTTTTGGGCCTATTTCTACTATCTTGCCGAGATACATGACAGCTATCCTGTCAGATATGTATTCCACAACGGACAGGTCATGGGATATGAACAGATAGGACAGGCCATATTTTTCCTGAAGGTCTTTCATCAGATTCAGAACCTGTGATCGAATGGAAACATCGAGGGCTGAAACGGGTTCGTCTGCTATGATCAGTCTGGGTTTGAGCGCCAGGGCCCGGGCTATACCTATGCGTTGGCGCTGACCTCCCGAGAATTCATGCGGGTAGCGCGATCCATGCTCCGGCCGCAGCCCCACTTCTTCCATCAGTTCCGCAACTCTCTGGTTCCTCTCAGTCCTGTCGCCAATCTGGTGGATGACCAGCGGCTCCATTATGGCCGCCTTTATTGTTCGACGGGGATTCAGGGACGAATACGGGTCCTGAAATATCACCTGCATCTTCCTGCGCACAGCTTTGAGTTCTGGACCGGATAAATTGGCTACATCGACATCTTCAAAAAGGATCCTGCCACTGTCCGGCCTCTCAAGCCTCAGTATCAATTTCCCCAGGGTTGACTTTCCGCAGCCGGATTCCCCCACCAGTCCCAAAGTTTCGCCATCCAATATTGAAAGGCTAACACCATCTACAGCATGGACCTTCAGGTCTCCGCGCTGGAAAAAGCTCTTGGTCACAGCATAACTCTTGTAGACATTTTCGACCCGGACCAGTTCAGTCTCATTCTCAGGTGGCACAGCTAAGGCAAGCGCTTGCGTATTCAAGTTACAGCTCCTTGGATTCGGGGGACCTGTTGGACAACCGTTGGTTCCGTGATATACGGTCAGGCTCATAAAGTCAAACAGGAGACACGTAACTGGAACTGGCATTACCCATAGTCGGACTGGCGCCCGGTATAGCCTGGCTGACCTTCTTCCTGATCAGAGGACCAATAGGAGGAGGCTCTTTCGATAATGTGGCCCGTGTGTTCGTCTATGGTCTGCTTTGCACCGTACCCGCCAACCTGCTTGAAAACCTGACTGGCGCCCAATTGCGTCAGGAAACCCTTTTACAGTCAACGCTGGCAAGCTTCGTTCTTATTGCGCCCATAGAAGAGTTTTTCAAGCTTGCCGCTGTCTGGGTGTCTGTTTACCGTCGTCCGGATTTCCGGACTCCAGCGGATGGGGTTATTTTTGCCATGACAGCGGGACTGGGGTTCGCATCGGTCGAAAACGCGCTTTACCTCAGCAGGCTCGGGCCTGAAATATGGACATCCAGGCTGATCTACGCCACGCCGGCCCATATGATGTTCGCCGCCATGTGGGGATATTCCATGGGTGTGTCGAGATTTGACGCCAAAGGAGAAATATCATCAGTAGCCAGGGGCTTTGGACTCGCAGTCTGTTTTCACGGCGCATACAATTTTCTGGTTGCGCTATCGCCAGAATACGCTAAATTTACTCTGACGCCGTTGCTGTCATTGATGGGCTGGTTTACATGGAACAGGATCAGGAAGCTCAGAACTGCCTATCCTTATCCGGCTATGGACGCAGGGCCTGTAATCGTGTGTCCGAACTGTTCCGCATACACTCCGGAGTGTGAGTCCGAATGCCGGAGATGTGGCGCTACTGTGAAGGAAATCGATTATGACTCCCAGAGATACTGCGGTCAATGCAGATCTCCATTGCGTCCTTACGCTGTAAGATGTGGGGTCTGCGGAGCCGAAATCAAGCGTTGCGAATCTTCAGGCTATTAATGGTTTGTGCGCCTTACAAGTGATTTCCCAATCAATTTGACGTTTTTAGGAACATCAGTTTTTTTTTGGAGCCGTGAATCTTTTTTTCTTGACAAGTGACACATATAAACGGCAAGAAATATGGTTTAAGATATCTTTGTTAGCATATCATCAGGACGTCGAAATGAACCGGATTTTATCTGCTAAATACTCAACTGTATCTGGTCAGGATAGGTCAGCCTTCCGCGGTCCATCTTCGACGATCTGTTCCTTTGCATCAGCATCGATAAATTCTTATTACGGAGGGGTTGGCCTGAGTGGGGAAGCTTTCTGTTTCCTCCTCTCAAGGTTGAAACCTTGATACTGCTCGGTTTGGGAGAATTTTATTCTCTCGGGTTTCGGCTTTCGGCAGCCGGGGAAATCTGCCCAGATTTACCTTAACAGCCGAGAACTGAAGTAGTAGCGCCCGGTTATGGTTGGATGATTCCAACTATGTCACGGGAATTGTGTTTTCTTTACCCATGATTAATATACGAGCGGCTATTTTGCCCACTCGGTACGGGGGATGACGATGAAGGCTTTAGGAATTCATCTTCTGATCGAGCTCTGCTCATGTAATGCGCAAAAGTTGGATAACATGGACTACCTGGAGAAAATTATGGCTCATGGCGCTGAAGTCGCCGGCGCCACCGTGCTAAAGACTGCATTCCAGGACTTTAACCCACAGGGTGTTTCCGGTGTCGTAGTTATCGCTGAATCTCATTTAACCATTCACACCTGGCCGGAATATGGTTACGCGGCCATAGACATTTTCACTTGTGGGACGAAAGTGGACCCGTGGAAAGCCGCCGGTTTCCTCAGACAGGAACTGGAAGCTCAGGATATGCAGGTAAGGGATTTTCATCGGGGATTACCATCATCCAACGAAGAGGAAAATCAGGAGCCGAGGTTTATCCCTCATGCCGCTTGTGGGAATTCTCACTGTTAGTGATCGCTCGTCCCGTGGAGCAAGACCTGACGCTTCAGGACCGGCGCTGGAAAGCAGACTTGCTGACGCAGGCTTAACCGTTGGTATAACGGCTATTACGCCTGATGAGGTCTCCATGATCTCCAGGGTCCTGATAGAGTGGTCTGACGAAAAGGGTCTTGACCTGATATTAACAACCGGGGGGACCGGAGTGTCCCCCCGCGATGTTACGCCAGAAGCTACCATGGAAGTGGTCTCCAGGATTATACCCGGTATGGGCGAGGTCATGAGAGCCGTCAGTCTCGGCAAAACACCCCATGCCATGCTCAGCAGGGCTATCGCTGGAGTTAGAGGCCGCACCCTCATCATCAACCTGCCAGGTAGCCCCAAAGGCGCCATAGAAAATCTGGAAGCCGTCTTGCCCGCTATTCAGCACGCCATAGCTAAAATTCAGGGTGATCCCTCCGATTGCGCCCAGAATTGATCCCCTCCGAGGTCTGAAAAAATGATGACCTTCAGGACTAAAACTGATCCCAGGCCAATGTCTACCGCGCTTAATAAAGCTCTCGGTGAGCTCGGTCTCAAAAAGGCGCTCTCACGTCATTCCGTAATACACAAATGGCCCCGGCTGGTCGATTCTGTCATCGCCAAACACGCTAAAATTGACAGGATATCGGCTGATACCATATTCGTCATCGTAGATTCGGCTGTCTGGATGAGTGAGCTTTCGGCAATCAGGCTAAAGCTTCTGGATAAACTCAACAGCGCTCTGGAGCCTGGGGCGGCTCCTTTCAAAGAAATCAGGTTCACCCTTCGATCATGGGCCAGGACTCCCGAGTCTAACCCCAAACCACAACCGGTCATACCACCGCCGGATGAAAAACAGCAAAGACTGGTAAAACAGATTCTCACCCCCCTCAAAGATCAAAGCCTTCGCGAAATGGTCAACCGAATCATGGAAAAAGACAGGCGCCTCAAGGAAGTGCGAAAGACTCTCCCCGTTAACTCCGATAAAATCTCCTGAAACTGTCATTTTGCCGTGGCTCAACGTCTCGGATGATAACGGTGGTTTTACAGGCGGCCATGAGATGAGTCATCCTTCGTTAGCATTATTCAAGGGACATCAGCGGTGACCGGCATCCAGCAGTAGGGCATACTGCAGGAGTTTGGGCTGGGATTGAAGGTGGAGTAGGTCATGCCGTAAATGTTTAATCTTTTGAGGTGGATTCCGTCGAGCGCTTCATCCCGACACCGGCCGAGCCACCGGTAAATGGAAGAAGAAGCCAGATGCTATTCTCGTCACGCTTCTTCACCGGAATAGTCTGAGAACCTCTCTCGGGGCGTTTGGGGTCATGTATCACCAGCCCGTTTTCAGTCATTTCCCAGGCGCCCTCCGATGGCCTGAAAAAATTGCTCATCTTCATCGTGCCATCAGCTCTGAGTTCCATCATCGCATCTGATCTCACATTGCTGACACGCGATTTTTCCTTGTCGGTAATTCCCCACCTCTCAAATTGGTCCGCATAACGCCATTCGCCCACCATGAATTCAGCGCTGACAGCCTCATGTATGCCCACCAGCGCAGGCGGTTCCAGTCCGGTTGACGACATGGGCGCCATCCCTGAAAACAGCGGAAATAACGTCAGAACAAGTATCTGAAGATCAAACAATGTCGCCCTCCAACCAAAAATGGAGCATAATATAATTACCAGAACGATTGATGAGAGTCCACGTCAAGAGGACTCTGAAAAACGAGCGGATTGCATAAAGGGTAAACCGGCCATGAACAGCGGAACTGATATTAGTGATCAGTTGATGACGATCTACACAAAACTAAAGCAACATTTTGGTTGCAGGAAATGGTGGCCAGCTGATTCACCTTTTGAGGTTTGCGTCGGAGCCATACTGACGCAAAATACCTCATGGAAAAACGTCGTGTTAGCCATTGATAACCTGAAAAATAACAGCGCCATGGACTGTGAGGCCATCTACAGAATGCCCATAGATGATCTTGCCCGGATCATTCGACCCGCAGGGTATTTCAATGTCAAGGCATCCAGACTGAAGAATTTCATCAACCTTCTCTACGAAAAATATGACGGAAACCTTGATGCTCTCTTTAAACTATCAGCGCAACAACCCCTTGGGGCCGCCAAGCCTTATCCAGAACCCCTGCAAAAATGCAGGAATGGACATCGGAAGAGCAAGATTTCGCCTCACCACATTGAAACACTCAGGAACGAACTGCTCTCTGTCAACGGCATAGGAAAAGAAACAGCCGACTCCATGATCCTGTACGCCGCAGGTATGCCGATTTTTGTTGTAGACGTCTACACCAGACGAGTCCTCAGTCGTCACTCAATCATCGCCGAAAAAGCCGATTATGACCAGATTCAAAGCATCTTCCACTCCGGTCTCGCCACAGATACAATGTTGTTCAACGACTTTCATGCTCAATTCGTGGCGGTAGGCAATAAATATTGCGGAAAGAAACCCAAATGCGGGGAATGTCCACTAAAAGGGTATATAGCTATGAATTAGCGAGATCAGAGAATGAAGAGAGGAAGATAGAGAAGGAGAGGGCTAGCAGACCTCAGTAGTATATACCGACCTGAATGAATGCGCCACCAAATTTGTATTTCAGGCTGGTCGAGCTTGTAAATTCAGCGTCTACGGATGTGCTCCTGTAACCGGCCTCTACACCTAGCGCAAATGTTGCGAACTTGTAAGCGCTAGTTTCCCAAACTGAGGGACGTAATCCGGCTGAAACCTCCCAGTCGGTAATGTAAGTCGGATAGGTATACTGGAATACTTCTTTCATGAAAGGCATGCCAAAACGTATCCTGGCATTCATGATTATCGGCACTTCCTTAATGCGACCGGGAATTGCCGTCGCCTGAAACCCGATCGTCATGGGTTCACCGGAATTAAAACGCCTGAAGCCCGTTAAATCAGTTCGACTTGTGGCAAGAAAATAGTCATCAAACTGGACACCATTCAAATGGTAGTCGAAATTGACGCCGGCGCGAAACTGTGGATATCTTATGATGTCGAGATCCAGACCCAAACGTGTGGCGCTGATGTCAACAGAAGACAGATCTAACCAGGTTCCCCCTTGAGGTTTATGGAAGCCCCTGAAGATCCTGTCTTCCTCAGCAACCAGTCTTAGCCCCAGCCTGTCCACCTGAAGCTGAAACCAGCCCTCGGAAAATGCGCCTGGAGTATCGTTAAAATTATATCCAGTAGCCGACAGAAGATCGATCTGAACCTCTTGTCCGTTGGCGTCCTTCCTCGTCACCGTCCCGGAAATCAGCTTGGGAAACATGACCCTGTATTTGGCAATGAACCTGTAGTCTGACCAGTCCCACCAGGAAGTTGGTCCGAGCCATCTATCGAGCCCCTGAGCGTTAGCCGTATCAGGAGTGGCGCCAACGATGCACAGCGCTACAGCGAGCAAAAGTGGAATCAGGGCCGTAAATTTGAAACGGGTCGGCTTCAATCCATACCTCAGAAATAACGCTGGGAAAAAACATGAAATCGAATTAATTAGCGCTGAATATATATT
>CAZIVV010000108.1:0-3205 GCA_964542775.1 uncultured Desulfomonile sp. | reverse complement strand
AAATGTGGGAGACCGGTGCGCCGTTTTCGAGGCGACCCACGGCAGCGCCCCAAAATATGCCGGGCTCGATAAGGTCAACCCCGGCTCAATGCTGCTGTCAGGCGTCATGATGTTCGACTACATGGGCTGGAAAGAGGCCGGGGCCCTGATTCGTAAGGCAATGGAGCAAACCATCAATGACAAGCTGGTGACTTATGACCTGGCCAGACTCATGAGCGGCGCCACGGAAGTGTCGTGTTCTGGTTTCGCCAAGGCCGTAATGGAGAGGATGTAGGCCATACACAGGCCGCAAATCGCTAATCGCTGTTGTCAACGATCAGGTTAATCACCCCTTTTGAGTGGGTTGATTAACCTGTCAATCAAAAAATTCATAAAGCCCATTGTTAAGTAAATTTGAAAGGTTATGTGACATTAAATCTTGATGGGAATCAATATGAAGGCGTCCGGATGAAGAAAAGTCTTGACTATTTGGCGCTCATTCTTCTATGCTCTCTGAACACCGCAACCGGATTATTTGTTTGTTTTTTTTCGTGCGTGATTGGAGGGTTGACAGTTCCCCTGTTCCGGGAAAACATTCCCGGCCTGCGGCTTCCCGGAACGGGGATATACAACTTCAGCAGCTTTGCCTTCCCCAGCTTCAAGCCTAGAAACATTTTTCCAAGAATCAGCTTACAGCCCACACAGATTGACACCAGGCGGAAAATTTCCATGTCTGGCGCAACACTTTTCCTTGACCGGTTCAATGTTCTTCGAATCCCGGAGGCCCACTGAATGAAAAAAAGACTTCTTGCATGTTTTATTGGGTGTATTTTCCTGCTGACGATTGGGTTGGCGCCGGATTCCGGGGCAGATCGAGAAGCCGGCTCGAGCGTTCAGTATGCTCCTCGCGAGATTCCAGCCCGCTCAATACCTGTTCCAACGACCGTCAGCGATGAACTGGCAAAATTTGTAGCCCGTCCACTGAACCCCGCTCTGACTCTTTCGCCGGACTCACACGACCAATGGCGGGCTCTCGTTGCCCAGAAAGCCGCCATGGATGTCCCAAAATTCGAGCGGTTGCTTGAGCTTTTTCCGGTCAACATTCAGCCGGTGACTGTGGGGGGAGTGAAGGCATATGTCGTGTCTCCCATGGAAATACCTGATCAGAATGCCAATAGGGTATTGCTCCATCTTCACGGAGGGGGATATGTTTTCAACGGTGGTAGAACCGGTCTGGGTGAAGCTGTGCTGATGGCATACCACGGAAAATTCAAGGTCGTCTCGGTTGATTACAGGATGGCGCCGGATTTTCCTTATCCTGCCGCGCTGGACGACGCTGTTGCAGTTTACGGGGAACTCCTGAAGACGAATAAAGCCTCAAGGATGGCAATCTTTGGAACCTCAGCAGGCGGAGGTTTGGCGGCCGCCACCGTTCTGAAGCTTCAGGAATCGGGTAAGCCTTTACCCGGAGCTGTCGGGCTCGGAACGCCATGGACCGATCTGACAAAAACAGGTGACTCATTGTTCACCAATGAATTTATAGATAATGCCATAGTCGGTTACGACGGACTCATAGCCGGATGCGCAAAAATATACGCCGGGACCCATGACATGAAAGACAGGTTCATTTCACCTGTCTATGCCGAATACACAAAAGAATTTCCTCCCACCATTCTGACGACGGGGACTCGTGATCTTTTTCTCAGCGACACTGTTCGCATCGAACGCAAACTTCGCATGGCCTCTGTTGAGACAAGGATCCAGGTTTTTGAAGGGATGTCACATGCGCAGTACATTTCAGCTTTCGCGTCTCCTGAATCAAGGGAAGCTTTTGAACAGATCGCAATATTTTTTGACAAATATCTCGAAAGATAGCCCCGGTGCGATTGGGGATCTCGATTCGGCAGATCTTTTGAGTTTATTGGAGAAGCGCCAGTAATTGGATTCCCTGTTTACGGGACAGAACATGGCAGATTCTGGCCACTTGGAGAATTCATGATAATTACCCGCACCCCGTTGAGGATAAGCTTTTGTGGAGGAGGAACCGATCTCCCATCGTATTACAGCAATGAGCAGGGGGCCGTAGTAAGCTCTTCCATAAACAAGTACATATACATAACAATCAACAGGTTGAGCAGATATTTTGACCACAAAATAAGCCTGAAATACTCACAGACCGAGTTGGTAAACTCTGTGGATGAAGTCAGGCACCCGATCATACGTGAAGCAATGAAGATAACCGGAGTGGTGGAAAGTGTCGAAATAACTTCAATGGCCGACATTCCGGCGGGGACCGGCCTGGGATCGTCCAGTTCGTACGCGGTGGGCCTGCTCCATGCGTTGCACTCATTCAAAGGTGAGTCGGTGTCGGCAGGGCGCCTGGCCCAAGAGGCATGCCGCATAGAGATCGAAATGTTGGGTGACCCCATTGGAAAACAGGATCAGTACATAGCCGCGTACGGCGGTATATGCCACATCAGATTTAATCCTGATGAATCGGTCTTTGTCGATCCGGTCATTTGCTCCTACCCTACAAAGAAGACGCTTCAGAACAATCTTATGATATTTTTTACCGGTGGAGTAAGACGCGCCGGGGACATACTTGAAGTTCAGAAAGCCACTACATACCAAAAAATGGAAGTTTTAAGGCAGATGAAAGACCTGTGTGTCGATATGATCGAAACACTAAGAGACGCGGCCTCACTTAGCAGGTTCGGAGAGATACTTCACGAGGGGTGGTCTCTGAAACGAACACTGGTGGACACCATCAGCAACGACTCAATAAACTACTATTACGACGAAGCCAGAAAAGCGGGCGCCATCGGAGGTAAAGTGCTTGGCGCAGGTGGAGGAGGGTTCCTTCTTTTTTACGTGGAGCCACACAAAAGAAATCATGTCAGACAAGCGCTCGCCGACTTGCCGGAACTGCCCTTCATGTTCGAACCACAGGGCTCAAAGGTAATTTATATTTCGGACGACATTTGAGAGAAGAGCCGACCGCAAACCGACAAACCAAACCTCGCATCGTTCGGGTCGGTGACGCATTGTAGCCATGACGATTGTTAAGCATTCCGGATCATTCAGTTCCTGGATATCAACATCGCCTCGCTATGCTTCAAACAAACTAAAAAACTTTTGGTTGACGCGTGTTCCGGACCTAGAAACTCTACCAGAAAATCGCACGCCCTGCGTTTCCAGTTGACTATGGCGGCCTTGTCAAATTCGG
>CAZIVV010000107.1:0-2095 GCA_964542775.1 uncultured Desulfomonile sp. | reverse complement strand
ATGGCGACATCTACTTTCATTCAGCCCCTGTAGGGGAGAAACTGGATAATCTGAAAGCAGACCCGCATGTATGTTTTGAAGTAGACATTCCGCTGGCCTACCTTGATTCGGGTTTTGATCCGGATGGTGGCATTTGCCGTTTGCATCAGTTGTACCATTGCGTGATAATCCGGGGCCGGGCTGGTGTGGTTGAGGACGATCAGCTAAAAGCAGAATGCCTGAATAAGCTGGTCAGCAAATACGAGGAGCGGGTCATTCATCAGCAGGCGCCGCATGATTTTCCAGGTTTTTCCGGGTGCGTCGTTGTCGGGATCAAGCCAACATCAATCAGCGCCAAAACCGATTTGTATCAGTACAAGTCTGCGGAGATACGCAGGAAACTTGTCGAATACCTCTCGGCAAGAGGCATGCCGGACGACGCTCAGACAGTTGAATTGCTGACAAGAGGTCTTGGTGAGACGTGATTAAGAAGCCAGGGAAACTTCCGGTTCTTTGAGATAGCGCCATCGCCAAGGGAGGATCATTTTGACAGGTGAATTACAGCTCCCGGGACGACCATCCCCAGAGCCCTCCCCTCTTGTGATTTGTGCTCCCGATCTTCCCAATTGGAATCCGATCAGTGATTGGCTTATATGAGCCGGGCAGACGCAGCCTGGCCTGTCAACAGGTCTATGAATTTTGCTGACGTGATTTTCCGGTATCTCTCGGGGTGACAAGTCATTACGATGACCTGGAAGTGGTCTGCCATATCTTCGAGGATCCCGAGAATCCGGTCCATACGTGATGAGTCTGTTGCTGTCAGGACATCATCGAGTAGCATGAAATGGCGCTGATCTTTAGTGAGCGTTTCTGCCAGGGCCAGTCTGACTGCCAGATGGAGCTGTTCCTTTTCGCCGCCGGACATGTTTTCGACAGAGACGGAGTCCGGGACATTTGAGGGTTGCACGGCCTCGGGAACGAAATTCTGCCGGAGGTTGACATGGCTGAATTTTCTTCCTCCGATTCTTGCCATTATCTGGGTAGCCCTAAGCTCCACGGGCTCAGTGATCCCTGAAAGGGCCTGTTGTCTGTGTTTTTCAAGAGTCTCGTTCAACAGTTTTATGGCGTCCTGGCGCAGCAATTCGCGTTCGTACAATTTCTGAAGGTCCTGAGCCTTTTCTTCGAGGGTCGTGATTTTCGAATACGGGGCTTTAGCGGATTCCGATTCCAGAATGGCAGTCTTTCCGACAAATTCATCATTCAGGGAACTGGCCATATTTCTGGCGTGATCCAGCTTTTTCGTGAGGGCAGCCAGTTTTTCTTCCGGGCTCTCTCCATAAACTTTCAGATCATTGTCAACCGATTCAAGTTCGATGTCCGCTGCTCTCAATCTCATGGCCGCGGTGTTTAGATCCGAGAGTCGATCTTCGGCTGATTTGCCGTCTTCCTGTCTCTTGCGGAGTTCTTCCCTGGAGTTTTGCAGATCCTCTTCAGCCTGACTCAACTGCCCGGGAAGCCGCTCAAGCTCCGCCAGCACGGTCATCCGGCTCATGTCGGCTTTCCGGTATGGCTCCTCGAGTTCTTTGAGCTTCTGTTTAAGGTCGCGGAGCGCCTGATGATTGTCACGTTCCATTTCGTCGGGATCGGGGGTGGATGATTTCCAGTCCGGGTTGAGTAACAGGTGTCCTGAGAGTTCTTTCTGGTGGGATTCTATCTTCAGGTCAATCGAGTCCTGATCGTCATTCCCAAGAAGCTTCTTGAGGTCTCTCTCCAGGGTCTTTATTTCGGAGTCGATCTCGGAGGCCTGCTCGAGAAGTTTTTCGAGTTCATTGACATCAGTAGTTCCATACAGATTGGAAATGTTTGCAAGTTCGGTCCTGAATTGCGTTAGGGCCTTTTTCTCATCCTCGAGCGAATTTACGGGTCCTGAGACTTTCATCGCGACAACACCGGGTATTCGGGCAATTACAAATGGTGATCCTGAGAACTCGACAGACACATTTTCAGTGAGTGGCTGAGTTATCGTGTGGCCATCCTGCGTGACTTCGACAGAAAGATCTTTCTCCGGGGTCAATTCCAAACGAAGGAGTGACATTTCCAGTTTTCTTTCGACATC
>CAZIVV010000106.1:0-2255 GCA_964542775.1 uncultured Desulfomonile sp. | reverse complement strand
CTGCTCGTAGAGGAAGACGCCGGCCAGGTCCTGTTTCTCAACGAGCTTCGTCACAGTTCCAATAAAGCTCTTTCTATTCGAACACCCATGGACAACAGCGATCTCCCCTCGGCTCAGGCCATTTCCGGAAGAACCGGCATGTTCATAGGAAAGGATTATCGGGAACAGGATGTCCTGGCTGACTTGAGACCAGTTCCCGACTCTCCCTGGTTCATGGTCACAAAAGTAGATTCCGACGAAATACTCAAAGAAGCCAGGTATCGCGGCATTGTTATCACCGCTTTTTCCGGGATGTTCATCCTTCTTACGGGATGTTTCACTGCTTACTGGTTCTTCAACAGACAGGCAAGGCTTTACAAGAGCATGTATGACTCCGAGTCTCGGAGGCTTGAGATTCTGGAAGAGTTCAGAACCACTCTGCACAGCATCGGTGACGCCGTTATCACCACGGACAAAAACGGCCTGGTCAAGTTGATGAACCCTGTAGCAGAAGAGTTGACTGGGTGGGAAGAGGCCCTGGGTAGAAACCAACCGCTTGACCGTGTTTTTCACATAGTCAACGAAGAAACCGGCCAACCTGTGGAAAACCCTGTCCAGCGGGTACTGCTTGAAGGAAAAGTGGTGGGTTTGGCCAACCACACCATGCTCATATCAAGAGACCAACAGACACGGCCGATCGTAGATAGTGGAGCGCCGATCCGTAACGCAAAGGGTGAGATTGTTGGCGTTGTCCTGGTTTTTCGTGATCAGACAGAGGAAAGGACGGCTCAACAGAGGCTTGTTCGGATGTATAGTGAATTGAAACAGATTTTTGACGTTTCTGTTCCTCTTTGCGTGATAGACAATGATTTCACTCTGGTAAAGATAAATGATAGCTTTGCAAGCCTTTTTAAAACACGTTTTGATGAAATCGTGGGGGCCAAGTGTCATGAAGTATGGAAGGGACCACTGTGCAATGGTCCTGAATGTATGCTGCGCCGGGTCATTGATACGAAAAAGCACTGTTTCTATGAATTTAACAAGCGTCTTCCCGATGACAGTGTGGTCTCGCTCATTATAGAGGCTAAACCATTTGTGGATGAATCCGGAAATGTTATCGGAATAATAGAGACATTCACCGACATTACAGAGCGCAAGCTTTCCGAAGAAAAGGTTAGACAGGGTGAATTACGATTCAAGACGGTGGCCGATTTTACTCATGACTGGGAATATTGGGTGGATCAGGAAGGTAGAATGATATATGTCTCGCCGTCATGTGAGCGAATAACGGGTTATTCAGCCAAGGAGTTCATGAATGACCCCTCTCTGATGGCAAGGATCGTCCACCCTGACGAAGTTTCGGATGTGTTAGACCATTTTCATGGTGAAACAGACACACAGGATTCAAGGATATACAAGCTCGATTTCAGGATTATTCACCGGGATGGGGAGACACGTTGGCTCAATCATGTTTGCCAGCCTGTTCAAGGGCCCAATGGAGAGCCACTCGGGCGGCGCGGGTCCAATAGGGACATTACGGACCAAAAGAGTCTGGAAACACAATTCCTTCATGCGCAAAAGATGGAGGCTCTTGGAACCCTTGCCGGAGGTATAGCTCATGATTTCAACAACCTTCTTCAGGTGATTCTGGGATACACCGAATTTGTTATGATGAGAAAACAGATAAATGAAGAAGACTATAGCCATCTCGAGAAGGTTTATGAGTCCGGCAAGCGAGGCAATGAACTGATCAGGAACCTGCTTCTTTTCAGCAGAAATGTTCCTCCGTCCATGCGTCCAGTGGACATCAACAGGGAGATAATTCAGATACACAAACTCCTGCTTCACACTATCTCCAAGAACATAAAGATAGACTTGCGCTTATCGGGGGACATAAAAACAGTTATGGCCGATCCTTCCCAAATTGGACAAATACTGATGAACCTCGGTCTGAATTCCAGAGACGCAATGCCGGAAGGTGGAACATTGAGCATTGAGTCCTCCAATATAGATATGGATAAGTCACATTATTCAATTTATCCCTTCCTGAAGCCTGGGAGTTATGTTCTTATAAAGGTGAGTGATTCAGGTCATGGAATGGATGATGCCACCCAACGGCGAATCTTTGAGCCTTTCTTTACCACAAAGGAGGCGGGTAAGGGTAGCGGTCTGGGCCTGGCGACAGCCTACGCTATCATGAAGCAACATTCCGGTTTCATAAATTGTTCCAGCGAACTGGGTTCGGGCTCAGTGTTCAGAATTTTTCTTCCTGTGGC